>JAFRUW010000206.1 GCA_017438675.1 Oscillospiraceae bacterium
CAGAAGTTCCGCCGACGCAGTGCTTGTCACCATCGGCGCATGGAGCGGCAGCAGCGTGGGATGCCCGGGCGAGGAGCTTGAGGGCGTTCTCAGCGGCATTGAATTCCTCCGTGAGGTCAATATGGGAAACCTGCCCGATCTGGGTAAGAACGTAGCCGTCGTGGGCGGCGGCAACACCGCCATGGACGCCTGCCGTACCGCGGTCCGCTGCGGCGCGGAGAACGTATACGTAATCTACCGCCGTACCCGTGAGGAGGCTCCGGCCGAGGATATCGAGATCACCGAGGCCATCGAAGAGGGCGTTACCTTCAAGTTCCTCACCAACCCCGCCGAGATCATCGGTGAGGACGGGAAGGTGAAGCAGGTAAAGCTTCAGATCATGGAGCTGGGCGAGCCCGACGCCTCCGGCAGACGCCGCCCCATCCCCGTAGAGGGCAAGTTCGAGATGCTTGACGTTGACACCGTCATCTCCGCCATCGGCCAGAAGTGCGCCCCCAGGGGCTTTGAGGATATCACCCTCACAAGGAAGGGCACCATCGAGGCAAACGAGAACAGCTGCGCCACAAATCTTGAGGGCGTGTTCGCCGCCGGCGACGCCACCAACAAGGGCGCTTCCATCGCCATCCGCGCCATTGCCGAGGCCGACGCCGCCGCTCTCGCCATCGACGCTTACCTCACCGGCGTGGAGCTGGATTACAGAAAGCCCTATTACTCCGAGCGCAATGTCACAGCCGAGGATTTCGCGGATCGCGAGAAGGAGCCCAGAGCCGTTATGCCCGTGAAGGACCCCGATTACAGACGCCGGAATTTCGACGCCGTAATAAACGGTTTCTCCGACGAACAGGCCCGCAGGGAAGCTGCCCGCTGCCTGGAATGCGGCTGCCACGACTATGAGGACTGCAAGCTCATCCGCTACGCGAACCTCGATCCCATCGATCCCTCCCGTGTGGCAGGCAGTAAGCACGAGTGCTTCAAGGAGCAGAAGCTTGTCACCATCGAGAGAGATCAGGGTAAGTGCATCCTGTGCAACATCTGCGTACGTACCTGCCGCGAGAGCGCGAAGCAGGGCCTTCTCGGCCTGGTCGACCGCGGCTTCAAGACGGTAATCAAGCCCGAGTTTGAGGGCACCGACGCCGTTAAGGTATGTGCGGACTGCCACCTCTGCGCGGACCGCTGTCCCACCGGCGCCCTGAAGCTGCTGGCCAAATAAACAGGAATCGGCAATACAGTTTAATCAGACTCACAACGGAGCTGCTGCAGAATGAGAGTTTTGCGGCAGCTCCGTTTTTTGCCGTTTCCGTTTTCCGAAAATGCCCGTGCCGACTGCTTTCTGGTCAGTTGCCTGATGATTAAAATCTTAAAAAACTTTAGATAAAAAATAATAATTTTAGAAAATTACAATAGCTTTTTGCTGTTCCTTGTGGTACAATAGCGTGTGTATATATTACAAAACTGACGAAAGGAGGTAAAACGGGCATGGAAAATCCCCCATGTCCGTGTCAGCAGGGTAGAATTTTATTATATTTTTTCATCATTAATATGAAGAAAGGATAATTTTATTATGAAAAAAGTATTGGCACTGGTACTTTCCCTCGTAATGGTCCTTTCCCTGTGCGGAACAGCTTTTGCTGATTTCTACACCGATAAGGATCTTGAGGATTTCGATCTCGGCGGCTACACCCCCAACGAGATCAGAAACGACGCTGTTTCCAGAGCTATCGCTCTCGACAGCTATATCCTTATGAAGAACGACGGCGTTCTTCCTATCGCCAAGGAAGGCAAAGTTGCTCTGTTCGGCAACGGCGCCACCGGCACCATCAAGGGCGGCTCCGGCTCCGGTATCGTCAACCAGAGAGAGCGCGACTGGATCGACACAGCTTTTGCAGATGCAGGCTATGAGATCACCACTCCCCAGGCATACTTCAACGCAGTAGGCCGCGGCAACGTCGCTACCGGCTTCTCCGGCGACAGAGAGGCAGTTGACGTAGCTCTCACCGACGAGTGGCTGGAAGAGGCAGCTGAGGCTGACACCGCCATCTTCGTTCTTGCACGTACAGCAGGTGAAGGCTCCGACCGTCAGATGACCTCCGGCAACGGCAGATGGACACTCACCGATGCAGAGCGCGGCAACATTGAGAAGATCGCGGCGACCTTCGAGAACTTCATCGTTGTTCTGAACACCTATGTCACCGACATCACATGGCTCAATGAGATCGACAACATCGACGCAGTTCTGTACGTCGGCTACGGCGGACAGAGAACAGGCGCAACCACCGTCCAGGTTTTGAACGGCGATGTCACACCCTCCGGTAAGACCATCTCCACCTGGGCATGGGAGCTTGACGACTATCTCTCCTCCCAGGCAGGCTTCTCCTGGATGGACAACAACACCAACACAGAGTTCTATCATGACGGCATCTATGTAGGCTACCGTTACTTCGACACCTTCGGCCTTGTTGACGAGGTTGCATTCCCCTTCGGCTTCGGTCTTTCCTACACCGA
>JAFRUW010000207.1 GCA_017438675.1 Oscillospiraceae bacterium
CAGCTCCACAGACATCACAAGGATCAGAAAATACCTGGCGGGTGCTCCGGACACGGAGATATCCGACGGCGCTGATGCAAACGGAGACGGAAAGATCAGCACCGTTGATCTGACCAGATTAAGAAAGTGTTTGGCGGGAGTGCCCGGCGTGTTCTTCGGGCCGACAGAGGACAGGCTCCTTATCGTATCATCGCCTGACAGGACGGTTTTCAATAAGGGAGAAGAGGTGTCTTTTTCGGGATTGAAATGCGCTTTGCGTTCCGGCGGAGTGAAGACAGAGCTTTCAGCCGGCGATCTGGCCATATCCTCGTGTGATTATTCTGTCGTCAACGTGCCGCAGACTATAACTGTATCATACAATGGACTTTCGACATCATTTAAGATAAAGATCATTACCGACGGGCAGATGCCCGTCGGCATTACAAAAGGCATAAAGGGCGCGGCCGCCACGATGACAGGCACCCTTCTGCCAGGCAATCTGAATACTCTCAAAGCGGGAGGCATAAACGCAATAAAGATACACATTCCATACCCTTTTGACGCAGAGGGAAGGATAACGAGTGAATATATAATGGCGAGAAACGCTGTCATAAACGTCAAAAACAGCGGACTTGAGCCAATATGCCAGTCTTTTACCCCGGGAGGAAACGCCTATGACGCAGAGGCGGACGACGTAGTCTGGAACAGTTACATACCCGGGGATTTTACAGAATACGGAGACGACTACTATAACGCGGTAGCGGCGGGCTGCAGGCATATCGCGAGCGAACTGGCGCCTTACTGCAGCTGCTGGATGGTCTCAAATGAGCCGAATATAAGCGTCTACACAGGGCCTATGACAGACGAAGAGATCATAAGGTACATTAATACCAGTGCGATAGCGCTTAAGCAAGGCGCGCCCGGAATAAGCTGCGGGATAAATGTTTTTGGCCCCGCGGATCATGAAAAAGCACAAATGCTGGTACAGGCGCTTTACACAAGGGATTCCGCTCTGGACTGGCTGGGACTGGACAGCTATTTCGGCACTCTTGTACAGGGCACGCCTTATGACTGGGAGAATTACATAAACGCATATTTCAGCCTTGTTCATGTGCCTATAATGATCACGGAGTTTTCGTATTCGTCGTATGTTTACGATGCGTCGCTGGTCAACACCGACGGGCACAAGCACTACAATTCACCGGTCTGCAGGGACAAACAGTTTTCGTACGAATGGACCGGCCGCGCAAGGACTGAGGAAACGCAGGCTGAATACGCACGCGTCTGTCTGGAGATTTTCGACAGACATCCGGAGGTCATAGGATGCTGCTGGTTTTCAAATATAGACAAAAACGGACCGTGCTGGGAATGCGGAGAGGCGGGTTGTCCCATGGAGAGCTCGTGGGGGCTGCTGCACAGTGACGGAACCGCAAAACCGGTGCTCGGCGTTTTCGCGGAATGAGCGGATCACATTGACTTGGAGGTAAAATGATGAATAAAAATATAAAAAAGTTTACAGCGCTGATCATAGCCTTTGTTATGATTCTTATCTTGCTTCCCAGAATGGAGATCTCCGCGAAAACTGAGGTAAAATCCTTCACCACCGGAGTTACGGTGGGAGGCGAAGCAAATACTGCAGGCTCCGCAGTGACCATGCCCGCCGGCTGGGCAGGAATGCGTATTACTGTCGGACCGAAACCAGTCAAAGTGACTGCCCTGGGCAGGATGTATACATCACAGAGCAACGCAACGCATAATTTCCTGATAACGGATACGGATGGCGCCATCGTGGCCCAGGGCATCTCCTCCACCGCGCAGGCGGGAACGCCGGAGGACAGCTTTGTATACGGAGAAATCGCTTCGCCAGTCACTTTGTCCGCAAACACATCGTATTATTTGGTGTCGGATTACTGGGGAGCAGAGGACAAGTTTTACAGCAGCGCCGTCAGCGAGCACACTGACGTGGCCACGCTGGATGGAATAGTGATACTCGAAAGCGGAGCGTGGAAATACTATGAGGCCGAAAACATAGGCTGGGGTCCGATGGACTTCAAATATGAGGAGGAGATCGACGAGAGGCCTTCTCCGAAGCCCGGCGATTTGGTAAAATACGTCACTTCTGTAGCAAATTCGGATCCCGGGAACACGGCCGGTTCGCCGGTTGTAATGCCGGAGGGCTGGGCAGGAATGAGAATAACAGTCGGAGACAAGGACATAACAGTGACATCACTCGGAAGGTGGCACACTCCGGAAAGCGCAGCTTCTCACAATTTTCTTATAGTGGATATGGACGGCGGACTTGTACTGGACTATGGTTCCGCAGTGGCGACAGCCGGGCAGGATGCGCCGGAAGGCTTCGTATACGGAACTTTGGCAAGCCCGGTAACGCTTTCTGCCAATACGCCGTATTATATTGTTTCCGATTACATAGGCAATACGGACAAATTCTACGCCGGGTCTGTCGCTGAGCACACGGACGTGGCCTCTTTGGACGGCATAGTAATATTGAACGGCAGCGAGTGGGAATATACACCGGCGGAAAAGACAGGCTGGGGCCCGCTGGATTTTGAATACGAAGAACCGGAGGAAACGACACCCACGCCGACTCCCACGGTCACGCCTACACCCACGCCTGATTCCGGAGAAATGCCTTCTCCGAAGCCTACCGCAAAACCGACGGCTGAGCCTACTGCCGAACCCGGGACCACACCGAAACCGACAGCAAAGCC
>JAFRUW010000208.1 GCA_017438675.1 Oscillospiraceae bacterium
GTAGGAGCACCCCGCTTTTGCTGATATGGGGCCTGTGATCCTGGACCCGATAGCGGAATTCCGGGTCCGCCTCGTTCCGGTCCCATTGCTCATACATGACTTCATCCGTAAAGCCCATACGGTTCAAACGCACCGCTCGCTGCCAGTTCTCGGCTTTCACGGACATGCGGACGGGGTCGATGGAATAGCCCTTGGCTTCCAATTGCCGGATAAACGTATCCCAGTCTATGCTGTATCGCAAGCAATACTCTATATCCGCTTTCAACTGCTCCCGGTGGGTGGGCTTGCCGTCTCGCTGGCTCTTCCGGTAAGCCTGTCGGCTCAGGCCGCCATAAAAGGGGGCGTCGGTCAGGACCGACAGCCCATGCTCCGTGCAGATGGCGTCCGAGATCTCCCGCAGGTCACGGTGCTGCTCTATGCTATTCCTGTACTTATGCCCATCCCGGAAGGAGACGGAGTTGATTACAAAATGACAATGAATGTTGTCCGTATTCAGGTGGGTGGTGACCAGGACCTGGAAATCCTTGCCCCACATGCGCCGGGCGGCCTCTAACCCGATCTCATGGGCCTGCTCCGGCGTGAGCTCCCCGGTCTTAAAGGATTGATAGCCATGGTAGGCGATCACCTTGCCGCGCTCGCCGTATTTGCGCTTCACCGCCATCATCTCCTGATAGGCGAAGGCAGCCGAACAGTTGATCCCGGAAACATATTTCCGCTCATCCGTCTTGTCATCGTTCTCGGTATACCGCAGGGCGGCGTAGAGGTCGTCATCCAGATACTTCTTCTCCGTGGTCTTGTCCGGGTTGTCGGCATACTCCAGGACCTTCTTTAGATACCCTCTCACGGGCCAGAATCCGGTGGTGGCCATGTATCAGCTTCACCTCCCTTCGTCAGGATGCTGTTCATCTCCCTGAGCACGGCCAAAGCCGCCTCGTTCACTTCCCTGGAAAACGGCTTGCGGCACAGCCTGTCCAGCCGTTCGCAGCAAACAAAGAAGGCGTCGGGCAACACCGCTTTCGGCGCATAGCCCAACGCCCTCTGGCGCAGGTATTCGCTGGGCGAGACGCCGCACGCTTTCGCTTTCCGGCGTATCGCCGCTTTCTGCTGCTCTGTCACGCGGACCTCCATCCGCTTGGTATGAGTCTTGGTATTCATATGTTTTCCTTTCTTGAGTGGTTTGTGTTTATGTGTCAGGGGTTAGGGGGTGTCCCCATAAAGCAGAAAGGCGGCAGGCGCGGGAATCCCGCCCCAGCGCCGCCTTTCGACATTTGTACGTACAAATGTCCTGCTTGCTATCCTCTGCGACAGAAAAAACACTCTGCGACAAAAGGGCCCCCTTTAGCCCAACGCTGCAGGTATCAGTATGTAGGTTGCTCCGGCATGTGCCGATGCAGCCTATTCCACGTAGGGAAAAGGGCAGCAAGCCAAGCCACCTCTTGTGGGGGATAATCCATGTGCTGCTGTAGACCATCGCAAACATCGGTTGAAAAGTCTCGCCAAGTTGTCGAGTCTTTTGAATGAATGCACGAACGCTCGGGGTTGTTCAAGAGGGGCCAAAAACGCTGATTTTTGACCCCTCACTCATGGTTTGCTTATCGAGTTACCCCAAAAACGGCAGTTTTTGGGGCAACTTTCCATCAGGCCCACTGCGCCATGAATTCGTCCGCGATGGCTAAACTCCGCTCCATCGTATCGGCATCCGGCGCGGAAGGATTGTCCTGAGTTGCCGGGGGTACAGAGACGGAATAATCAGAAAGGCGGTCAGCCACCAGATCGGCGATGCGCTCCGCTAACCTCTCCTGTTGTTCTTCCTCAGCTTGTTGCTGCTCATACGCGATAATCGCGTTCGTAATAAAGCGGCTCCGCTTGCCTGACGGGACAGCCTGTATGATCGACCACGCCTCAAGGTCCGTCGGTTTATCCAAATTGAACCGTAACTTCTGATGTTCAACTGACATGCTTGCGATTCTCCAGTGTCCGCTTTGCCATAAACTCATACCCCTTGGCTGTGGCGCAGATGTCGTCGTTGAAGGCGACCCGGTGCTTGTCATAGTCGGCGAAATTCCGAATGATACAGCCGCCACCGCCGACAATGTAAAGGCCCATAGCCCGGGGGTTGTACTCATGCTCCCGCAAGATGCGGAAGACACCGGCGGCGTAGGCTCTCGCCGCCTTCTCCATGA
>JAFRUW010000209.1 GCA_017438675.1 Oscillospiraceae bacterium
TATCTTTTCTGCGGGCCCCGGGGTACAGGGAAGACCACCTGCGCCAAGATCCTGGCAAAAGCTGTAAACTGTGAGGATCCCCATAACGGAGACCCCTGCGGGAAATGCTCGTCCTGTATTGCAATAGATGAGGGACGGACCACCGATGTTATAGAAATGGACGCCGCCTCCAACAACGGAGTGGAATACATAAGGGAGATCCGGGACGAGGTCAACTACACACCTGCCCATCTCAAAAAGAAAGTCTATATAATCGACGAAGTACACATGCTCTCCACCAGCGCTTTCAATGCGCTGCTTAAAACACTTGAAGAGCCGCCCGAACATGTGGTGTTCATACTGGCGACCACCGAACTTCACAAGCTTCTCGCCACAATTATCTCCCGCTGTCAGAGATTTGACTTCAGAAGAATAAAAACAGATGTCATAGCAGACAGGCTTATGATGATCGCCGGTGCCGAAGGTCTTGAACTTGAACGTGAAGCTGCTGTCTCCATAGCAAAGCAGGCCCAGGGAGGCATGAGAGATGCAATTTCCACATTTGAGCTCTGTTCCGCCGGCGGTACCAAGGTCACAAAAGAACTGGTCATACAGACCCTGGGGTTATCGGGCATAGAGCAGCTATACAAAACCGCGTACAGTGTTTCGAGAAATGACCCGTCAGGTATCTTCAGGATCGTACACAACATAGAATCCTCATCAAAGGACATATCCGTGTACTGGTCCGAGCTCTGCGGGTTCTGGCGGGACATGATGGTATTCAAATATCTTCCTGAGGGGGAAAGGAACGACTATCTCGACCTCACAGAACCCGAGATGAGGCTTCTTGCAGACGCGGCAAGAAGGTTCACACCTGAAGTCCTGACATACCATATGGGCCTGATGGACGAGGCGCTTCGGGAAATGGCAAGGCTTCCGGGCACAAAAAGGATCACAGCCGAGACAACCCTGCTCAGAATGGCTGACAAGAACCTTGACACCTCGTCTCCTGCCCTTCTTTCCAGAATATCCGATCTTGAGGTGAAGCTCTCGCTGATAACACCCGGCAACACGCCGGCACCGGAAGCATCAGCCCACGGCGCCCCGCTCATCATGCCTGAACCTGAAAAAGTCCGGCAAAGTTCTGAAATGTCCGTCTCCGCCTCTGAAAACGGCGTAAATGACGTTACCGTAAAGAACGTTCCGGAAGAAGAGCCGGATAATAAGCCCGAGATGCGTAACCAGAACTTGAGGCCCGCAGATCTGTCAGAAGCTCTTGAACGGATCGGTGAGACACGGGTATCTCTCAAAGGTATTCTGGAACAGTGCAGAGCTTACATCTCAGATGACAGAAAACATGTAGTGATCGGAGCCAGCAGATTCACTCTTTCCCTGTTGAAACCGGAAATCAATTCGGATATAATCAGGTCAGCTCTGATAGTAACCGGGACGGCTGACCAAGACGCCCGGCTCGAATTCAGGGCTGAAGAAACAAAGCAGGCTCAGCTTGGCATAGACGACCTGTTCGTCCAGTGATCGATATAAGAAATCAATTGAGAGGTAATAATTATGAAAGTAAAACTTCCAAAAGGAGTCGGCGGCGGGCCGTCCAACATGCAGGGAATGCTCAAGCAGGCTCAGAAGATGCAGGA
>JAFRUW010000210.1 GCA_017438675.1 Oscillospiraceae bacterium
GCGGTCTGTGACCGCGAGCCCGCTTTTCATCAGGGCGATCCTTGCCAGCTCCGCCGCCCCGACGATCCTGTATCCGATGGTGTTGACGCCGGATCCGGCGAGACTTCGCAAAAGCTCCGCCCCGCTTGCCCCCGGCGCAAAGAGCAAGGTTTCTCTCATGCCATTCCCCATCCTTCGAATCAATGAAAAACCAAATATTATCAGTTACTCTGATGATAACACAGCCGGAGTTCATTTGCTACCGGTTTTCTGCCGGGCCTCAAACAGATGTATCAAACACGGGACAGAAATGAACGGAGCCGAACAGCAAATTATCTTCGCTCGGTCCCTTCCGATCAACGGCTTCGCATGACTATCACGCTCTATCCGGTTTTCTCGGTTTGCGCGGCGGTTCATCGATGCTTTTTTGTGATAAGCAGTTGTCAGGAGGTATGTCCCGATCAGAAACGCACCGTGATGCGGTAAGGGGGTAACGAGATACGTGCCTCTTTACAAAAGATAAAAAGGGCGTGCACAATACGCACACCCTTCAGGGAGGTGGTGTTTTGCCACCACCTTTCAATGTATCTGTTCATTATCCCTGCCTCACCGCAACAGACATTTACTCCATCTCTTTTCGGCTGATTTGTAAACAATTCTAAAATCTGCCGAAATCGTGTTGACTGTCCAAGCTGTTTCGGCTATAATATGATCAGAAACAAAATCAGCCGAAAAAGAGGGCGCTTTATGGAATACATCAGCCGACACATGGAATCCCGCATCCTCGAACTGAGCAAATCCTTTTCTGCGATTCTTCTGACCGGGCCGCGTCAGGCAGGAAAAACAACGATGCTGCGTTCTCTCGCGGAGAAGGAGAACATCGGGCGGAAGTATGTAACGCTGGACGACCTCACCGAGCGGGATATGGCAAAGAACGACCCTGCTCTGTTCCTTCAGCTTCATAAACCGCCTGTTCTCATCGACGAGGTGCAGTACGCCCAGGTACTGTTCACATACATCAAGATCCATATCGACGAACATCACAATCCCGGCGACTTCTGGCTGACCGGTTCGCAGATTTTCCGACTCATGCGCGGCGTGCAGGAATCGCTGGCGGGCCGTGTCGCGCTCTTGCACATGTCGCCTCTGTCGCAGCGGGAGATCATCGGAGCGCCTTGTGTACCCTTCACAACGGATTTTGAACGTCTTTTGGCTGAGCAGGATCAGATTCAGCCTGTTACTACGCCGGAGTTGTTTGCCCGCCTGTGGAAAGGGTCAATGCCCGGGCTGATCAGCGGGCAGACACCGGATCGGAATATCTTCTACTCGTCCTACCTCTCCACCTATGTGGAACGCGATGTCCGTGCCCTCTCCGGCAGCGTCGATGCCTTGAAATTCAATCGCTTTGTCACAGCCGTTGCCGCCCGTTGTTCCCAGCTCCTGAACTATAACGCGCTGGCCGAGGATGCCGACATTGATATGCCGACCGCAAAAGCGTGGGTCAACATTCTGGAAACGCTGGGCATCGTTTTCCTTCTGCATCCCTATTCCAACAACGTGCTGAAACGCACGATCAAGACGCCGAAGGTGTATTTCTATGATACTGGGCTCGTCTGTTATCTCACCCGTTGGTCTTCCCCGGAAGTGGCCGAAAGCGGCGCGATGAACGGTGCGCTGCTTGAAAACTTCACCGTGTCAGAGATCATGAAGAGCTACCAGAACGCCGGGCTGGAACCGTATCTCTACTTCTACCGTGACCGGGACGCCAAGGAGATCGACGTAGTTCTCGAAGGAGATGGGAAGCTCTGCCCGCTGGAAATCAAGAAAACCGCCGCGCCGGACAAACGCCTGACCCGTGTTTTTGGTGTGATCGACAAGTCGCCCCTCCAACTCGGCACCGGCGCGATCCTCTGCATGGCGGATCATTTCAGCGCCTTTGACAGGGATAATCTCATCGTACCGATCTGGATGATATAAATCAGATAATGCTCAGAGGAGTAAGGGTGTCAGTTCAAATGACATCCCTGCTCCTTTTTATACCCACGTTATACCCAAATGTCGTGGGTATAAATGGGTAGAAAACTAAACACCGCGAAAAAACTCTCGATAATTAAGATGGGAACTCATAGATGTTCACATTTTGGAGACTTCTTGATGTTTCCAAAAGAGAATTCAAGAAGTTTCCTTTGGAAACACGAAAAGGACGGTACGATCAATCCCACCCTTCTCACTCTCTCATACCCTACGGTATGAAACGTCCCGTAGGGGAGAATGGACAATATCACACACATGCGAAGGATACCGTCACCAGTAATGACGGTATCCTTTGGTCGCCTTTGAGAATAAAACCCTCATCTGAAATGATGGTATTCTGCTTTGCTTTCGCAAAGTGACCCTTACTGTTGTTAAGAGTCATTACATCAGAAAGCTCAGATTTGAGTGTTAAGCCCTTAATTCAATACAGGGCTTAGAGCACCCTCGTTTCAAG
The DNA here is from genome assembly GCA_017438675.1 of Oscillospiraceae bacterium. GTDB lineage: Bacteria > Bacillota > Clostridia > Oscillospirales > Oscillospiraceae > SIG495. The sequence continues at coordinate 2,468 of JAFRUW010000210.1, forward strand.
CGAGGGTCTGCCGTCGGTTATAGCGACGGCAGCATGCCTTAATCATTCTATCGCCCTGGACCAGCGCCTCGAATCAGGGCAGTGGTTTTTTCCTGAATTATCCCGCGCAGTCTGACGGACTAAGTTCAACTTAGGCCGACTGTTGTATCGGACCTTTCGACGAGGTATCATATCCGGATTCCCACTGTCGTTTTTCAGAAAAGTGACCCTCATTTGTGGTGAGGGTCATAAGCAGAATGACCGTCACCTTAAATGACGGTCATTCCTGTCTTCATTCAGTCCTGCACCTGGCCAACTCACAACAGATATTGATCTCACGAATGAGCCTTAATTGAAGCAAGGGTTGTTCCCGTAGGGATCGGTAATACCGACCCCCGATTCGGACCGCATGAACCGGTATCATTTCAACTGACGTCAGCTGTCCTGCATACAATGACAGCCAGCTTCGGCCAAGGGAAGGGGTCACAAGATCGGTGACCCCTTACAAGGGGATAAAGGGTATAGCTTTAATCTACGCCCTTCCCGGTATCCAGGATGCTCA
>JAFRUW010000211.1 GCA_017438675.1 Oscillospiraceae bacterium
ATGGAAGGGGCTAAGGAGTTTTTAGACGAGCTCCGGTCCATCACCCAGGCGGTGATCCTAAGCGATACCTTCACTCAGTTTGCCGGGCCACTTATGAAAAAGCTGGGCATGCCCACCCTTTTCTGCAATACGCTGGAAGTGGGTGAGGGCGGCAGAATAACAGGGTACAAAATGCGCTGCAGGGATTCCAAGCTCACAACCGTAAAGGCCCTTCAGTCCATGGGATACAACACAATTGCCGTGGGCGACAGCTACAACGACCTGAGAATGATCCGGGCGGGAAAAGCAGGCTTCCTCTTTAAGAGCACGGAACAGATAAGGAAGGACAATCCCGATCTCCCGGCTTATGAGGAATTCGCCGATCTTCTTGAGGGGATCAAGAGCGTTTTGGAATAATACTGTTGACCCCGGATCGGTTTGGCGATCCGGGGTCTGTTTTTTTGCCGACGGCAGATTCTTTTCAAGTACAGTTCAGGTCGGAGTAGTATGGTGGAATGCAATAATAGTACAGGTGTACTGTCTGGCCGAAAGGATGATGCAAAATGAAAAGAACAAGGGCTCTCAAACTGATATGCACCGCGCTGCTGACCTGCGCTTTGCTGATTTGCGCGTTTCCGGTATATTCTCTGGCTGCCGAGCCGGAGGCGAAGATCACTTTCACCTTCACGGATGAAGGCGTCACAGCGGCGGGAGGGGAGGACGGCTACACCGTCAAGGGAACCGATCTTACCATTAACGAAGCGGGCACATACCTGATTACCGGCTCCTCCGGAGAGGGCAGCATCAGCGTCAAAAAGGGCGTAACAGGCGTTACGCTGGTGCTCAGGGATCTGACGCTCACGTCGAGCAAAACCGCGCCGCTGGTGTGCAAAAAGTCCACTGCCGTGACGGTTTATATCTCCGGCACAGTGACCCTTACGAATAAGGAGGATATCGCCCTCGAGGAGTCGGAGGATTTCGAGGGCGCCGCAATAAAGGCCAAATCGGGCTCCGCGCTGCTCATCACCGGCGACGGCGCCCTCACCGCCGACGGATCAGCCTGTAAAAACGGCATCAAGGGCGCTGCGGAGACGACCGTCACCGTGGATGGAAATGTGACTGTCAATATAAAGGCCGCCAACAACGGCCTTGCGTCCGACGGTGAAGTTATAATTAACGGCGGCACGCTGAACATAAATGCCGCACAGGACGGTATAAAGTCCGAGCCCGATGAGGGCGACGAGGCTTCCGCCGGGAAGGTAACAGTAAACGGCGGCGTGATAAATGTGACTGCGGGCGACGACGGCATCCAGTCCACAGGAGAGCTGAACATCACCGGCGGAACGCTGACCTTCAACACAACGGACGACGCGGTCCACGGCGACGGCAATGTGAATATAACGGGCGGTACCCTGAATATCACAGCGGGCGACGACGCCATCCATTCCGAATACACCCTGACCATCGGACAAATGGGCGAGGAGGACGTTCCTGCCATCAATATCACCACATGCCTTGAGGCGCTTGAGGGCGCAAGCGTGGTCATATACTCCGGCAGCGGCAGGATCTATTCCACCGACGACGGCATAAATGCAGCAAACGGAGATATTACCGGCTGGAATTACTCAGTGACCATAGCCGGGGGCAACTGGTACATCAACGCCGACGGCGACGGTATCGACTCCAACGGGGACGTGATATTCAGCGGAGGCGAAATCAGGGTATTCGGCTCGGTAGGAGGCGAAAATGCAGCTCTGGACTTTGAAAGCAGATGCGTAAACTCCGGCGGCACGATACTTACCATCGGCAACTCAAGTATGATGCAGACCCCCACGACAGGCAATTATGTGGCTTTCGGCGGCTCCGGTATGGGCGGCGGTTTCCCCGGACAGGGCGGCGGCTTCGGCCCCGGCGGCTTCCCCGGACAGGGAGGTTTCAACCCCGGCGGAGGGTTTAATCCCGGAGGCGGCTTCGGACCCGGAGGACAGAGCGGCGGTACGTCGTCGATCTCCGTTAAAAAGGGCGATACGATCGTGATAAAGGATTCCGACGGAAATACCGTAATTACCGAGACTGGAGTCAAGAACGCCAACAGCGTCATGCTCTCATCGCCGGACATCGCTGCAGGGGAGACCTACACCCTTTACATAAACGGTACCGCCGTCGCTACGTC
>JAFRUW010000212.1 GCA_017438675.1 Oscillospiraceae bacterium
ATGATAAAGAGCGTGTGCGGAGCAAGCAGGGCTTTCGTGGTGTCCGACACCAATGTCTTCCCTCTCTACGGAAAGACTCTTAGAGCTTCGCTTGAAAGCGCGGGGCTTGAGGTGTTCGAGTTCGTCTTTGAAGCGGGAGAGGGATCGAAAAACATTTCCGTTTACTCTGATATCGTTGAAAATATGTGCGTCGCGGGCCTTACCCGCAGCGACGTGGCTGTGGCTCTTGGCGGCGGCGTAGTGGGAGATATCACGGGGTTTGCTGCCGCGACTTACAGGCGGGGCATAGCTTTTGTGCAGGTCCCCACGTCTCTTCTTGCGGACGTCGATTCGTCGGTGGGAGGAAAGACGGCCATCGATCTTGCAAACGGTAAGAACCAGCTTGGCGCATTTTTGCAGCCGTCATTGGTCATTTGCGACACCGTCACTCTTAAAACCCTTCCCGAGGAGGAGTACCAAAACGGCTGTGCGGAGATAATAAAGTACGGGATGTACGGCGACAGAGAGCTTTTTGAGAAGGTGGAGGCCGCCCCCGTGAAGGAAAACTACGGATCTGTGATCGCAAGGTGCGTAGACATGAAGCGGGAGGTCGTTGAGGCCGACGAGTTTGAAAAAGGCCCCAGAATGGTGCTGAACCTGGGCCACACCTTCGGACATGCCATTGAAAAGCTCAGCGGGTATAAGGTGCCCCACGGCAAGGCTGTCGCGATAGGAATGAATATCATAACGACTGCTGCGGTGAAGCTGGGCTTTGCCCCTGAGGGGACGGACGAGAGGCTTCGCAACGTGCTGAAAAAATACTCTCTCCCCGTTGAGACTTCATTCAACGCCAATGAGATGGCGGCCGCGGCCGCAGGCGACAAGAAAACCTACGGAGGAACGATCACATTGGTCATTCCCACGGGTATAGGAAGCTCGGAGCTCGTAAAAGTACCGGTGTCGGAGCTCACTAAATTTGCTTTGGCAGGAGGCCTCAGATAATGACCGTAACTCTTTCGGCAGGTCCGCGCCGGGGCATAACCAAGGCGCCGCCTTCAAAATCATACGCCCACAGGCTGCTGATAGCGGCGGCTTTGTCAGACAGGGAATGCATTGTCGAAAACATAGGCATGTCTGACGACATCGAGGCGACGATAGCGTGCCTTGAGGGCCTGGGTGCGAGGATCAGAAGGCTGAAGGACGGTTCAGCAAGTGTGACGCCGGTCGATAAGAGATCAGGGTCCTCCGGTTCCGGAAATACGTTACTTCGCTGCCGGGAGAGCGGATCGACGCTCAGATTTTTAATACCGGTGGCGGGAGCCCTCGGAAGAGAGGTCACATTTAAAATGGAGGGGAGACTTCCCGTAAGACCCCTTGGCGATTACGTCAGAGCCCTTGAAAAGGGCGGCATGAAGATCGAAAAAGAGGGCGATTTCCTGAAGTGCTCGGGAAAACTCAGATCAGGAGTCTTCGAAATACCCGGCAACGTATCCTCCCAGTTCATATCAGGCCTCCTTTTCGCATTGCCCATTGCGGGAGGCGGAAACGTTAAGCTAACAGGAGCTGCGGAGTCGAAGGGCTATGCGGATATGACCGCGGACGTGCTGGCGCTTTTCTCGGCGGATGTCGAAAAAAACGGCGACGGCTACAAGGTCTCCGGCGGTGCTTACAAAACGCCGGAGAGCGGAAGAGTCGTCACGGAGGGCGACTGGTCGGGAGCGGCATTCCTTCTTGCGGCGGGTGCGTTCTCGGATGAAGGCGTCACCGTAGAGGGTCTCAAAAATGATTCTCTACAGGGAGACCGGAAGGTTGCGGATATACTCAGGGCCTTCGGTGCAACAGTCGACGTGACGCGGGATTCGGTCACCGTAAAGAAAGGTGATCTTAGGGGAACAGTGATCGACGCAAGAGAGATACCGGACCTGGTGCCGGTGCTGGCGGTGGTCGCAAGCGCCGCGGTGGGTGAAACGGTCATCAAAAATGCCGCAAGACTAAGATTCAAGGAGACCGACAGGCTGAAGACCACGGCGGCGCTCATAAACAGTCTCGGAGGCCGGGCCGAAGAGACGGAGGACGGGCTCATCATCAAGGGCACGGGCCTTAAGGGCGGAACCTGCGAAAGCTTTTCCGACCACAGAATAGCGATGTCGGCGGCGGTCGCGGCCTGCTTCGCAAAAGAAACGGTAATAATAAAAGACGCTGAATGCGTTAAAAAATCTTTCCCTGACTTCTTCGAGGTGTTCGGGGCGCTGAAAAAGTAAAACCAATGGAGGCAGGACATGAATTCCTTCGGTGAAAACATAAAAGTTACGATATTCGGACAGTCCCACGCCCCCGCCATCGGAATGACCCTGGAGGGGCTCCCGGCGGGACTCAAGGTGGACTTCGACGAGCTTCAGCGCTTTATGGACAGGCGTGCGCCGGGAAAGTCGTATTCCACCCAAAGAAAAGAGCCCGACGCACCGGAATTCGTGAGCGGCCTCGTGGGC
>JAFRUW010000213.1 GCA_017438675.1 Oscillospiraceae bacterium
GATGCGGGCAAGTTCCTGAACGCTTACTATGACACCAAGATCCTTGAGAACGATCCCTTCGCGAAGCTGGATCAGATCGGCGTCGGCAAGCTGATGGAAATGGCCATTAAGCTGGGCAAGGCCGAGAATCCCAAGCTCCACATCGGCATCTGCGGCGAGCACGGCGGCGATCCCACATCCGTCGAGTTCTGCAACAAGCTGGGCCTGGATTACGTATCCTGCTCACCCTACCGCGTTCCCATCGCAAGACTGGCCGCGGCTCAGGCAGCAATCGCCCAGAAGTAATAATAAACAGACATTCAGGGACCGGTTTTCGCCTAAATACTGGCGTAAACCGGTCCCTTTTGAACATGCTGCTAAAGAGGGAGCGTAATGAAACGAATCGCAATTTGTGTTATGGCGGCGGTAATGCTTATCGCGGGCTTCGCGATGAGCTTTATAAAGAGCGGGCCGGAGCCGGTGAAAACCTACACGCAGATCACCCAGGAAGAGGCAATGGAGATGATGACGAGAGACGACGGTCACGTGATCGTGGACGTCCGCAGGCAGTATGAATACGACGAAAGCCATATCCCCGGGGCGATCCTGATACCCAATGAGAGCATCGAAACGGAGCCGCCGGAGGAGCTGCCCGATCCTGACCAGATCATCCTGATCTACTGCCGCAGCGGCAGGCGAAGCAAGGAGGCCTCCCAGAAGCTGGCGGATATGGGCTACACCAACGTCTACGAGTTCGGCGGGATAATAACATGGCCGGGTGAGATCGTGACGGGGGATGGGGAGCAGGTGAATCCTTAGAGAGAACAGCGGGGGCCCGTATAACAGATTTGGGCAACATACATTTTGCAATAGAAAACCGCAAAAAACGCCGCCCGGCGAGGGCGGCGTTTTGCTGATCTGTTGAATTGGATTACGGGGCTTATCTTTCCCGGGGCCATAAGCTGTCGGGCCATTCCGTTGTTCCGGCCAGGGTCTCATAGGTGTCGATCACAACGACGGTGTTTTCATCAACATGCTGCATAACATATCTCATCTGATCCTCCGGGATGGCGACGCAGCCGCCGGTAAAGGGCTTTGCGGGGCCTAAGCAGTGCAGGAACAGGGCGGAGCCGAGACCGGGAGTGCCCGCTTCGTTATAGCTTATGTTCAGGCAGTACTGATAGTGATAAATATACTCGATGGGATGTTCGCTGTTGTCTACATCAAGATCGGGATAATCCTTCAGGCTGACCAGTTCGTTATAGTGATAGCCGTCCCGATAGTCGCCGGACCAGTAATGGTCATTGTCCAGCTTCACATAGGGCATTATGCAGCCGGGATCATCGGCAATGCCGAAGGCGCGGTTGAAATGGAACACGCCCTGAGGTGTTTTCGCGTCGCCCTCCTTGGTTTTGCCCAGTCCGTTCTTGCCGACAAAACCGGGTGTGGTCATGACCATGTGCCAGCTTCCGTCGCTCTGCTTTTCGTGAAGGGCCACCCAGGCGTCCGTGGCTTCCTGACTGAACGCCGCTACCACCAGCACCTGATCCGCGTCCTTGGCTGCGTCCAGCTTGCCCACCCATTCAGGTGAAGGCACGTCGATTCCCTTATAGCCGCCGGTCTGCTCTTTCGCCGGGGTTCCGCATCCGGTCAGCGCAAGGGCCAGGCTCACAAGCATCAAAAGGGATGCGAATATTGCTTTAATACGGTTGTTTTTAAACATAAGTATGCTCCTCCTTTTTTTGCAATAATACTATATGTTTTGCCGAAAAGTCAAGAAGAAGAGGGCGGCGGTACAGAAGCGACGCAACATCCGCTTTTCGGCGGGCGGGCGTTGCGGTGAATGAGGGATTATGGTAAAATGTCCATATGGAGATCAGCCCCGCGACAGGGGATTTTCTTCGCGGTACGGTTCCGTTAAAACGTAAAATGTGACAAATATCGGTGATTTATATGAAAAAGTACGATTTTGACGCGGTGGTTGAACGCCGCGGCACAAACAGCATCAAATACGATTTTGCGGTGGAATTCGGTTATCCCGCCGACGTTCTGCCCCTGTGGGTGGCGGATATGGACTTCAAAGCCCCGCCCTGCGTGACTGAGGCGCTGTCGCAGGCGGTGGAGCACGGCATATTCGGTTACAGTATGCCGAAGGAGGATTACTATGACGCCGCGGCGGGGTGGTTTTTGAGGCGCTTCGGCTGGGAGACGGAGCGGGAATGGCTTGTCACCACGCCGGGCGTGGTGTTCGCAATAAACACGGCAGTGAGGGCGCTGACGGAGAAGGGCGACGCGGTGCTTATCCAGCCGCCGGTGTATTATCCCTTTTCCGGCGCGGTCACAAAGAACGGGCGCCGCCTTGTGACAAACGAGCTTGTTTACAGTAACGGCAGATATGAGATAGATTTCGACGATTTTGAGGCGAAGATCAGGGACAACAGTGTAAAAATGTTCGTACTGTGCTCGCCCCACAACCCGGTGGGGAGAGTGTGGACACGTGACGAGCTTCGGCGCATGGGGGAGATCTGCGGCAGATACGGCGTCATCGCGGTGTCTGACGAGATACACTGCGATTTCGCCTTCCCGGAGCATCCCCACACCGTGTTTGCCGAGGCGTGCCCGGAAATGGCGGGCAGAACGGTGATCTGCACCGCCCCCAGCAAGACATTCAATCTGGCGGGGCTGCAGGTGAGCAATATCTGGATCCCCGACGGTGAATTGAGGGAGAAGTTCACCGGGCATATGGACCGTGAGGGACTGGGCGGCGTGAACCGGCTGGGCATGATCGCGGCGCAGGCGGCGTACAAAGGCGGAGAGGAATGGCTCGATGAGGTCAAGGAGTACATGCGTGGGAATCTGGACTTCCTGCGGCAGTATTTGCGTGAGCACCTGCCGGAGGTAAAGCTTGTCGAACCCGAGGGCACGTATTTCGCGTGGCTGGACTGCTCTGGTCTGGGCCTCACGGGAAAAGAGCTGAACGACAGGATCGTGAACCGGGCGAAGCTGTGGCTGGACGCGGGAGGCATCTTCGGCGGCAGCGCGGAGCAGTTCCAGCGGGTAGTGCTGGCCTGCACTCGGGCAACGCTCCAGCAGGCGGCAAAACGGCTGTGTAAATTGAAAATTGAGAATTAAGAATGAAAAATGATGGTATTTTTTAATTCGGGGAATTAAAAAAATGTGTTGAAAAGCGGGAGGGCCTCCGCGCCCTCCCGCCGTCGGCGCCGATTCGGATAACCACCGCACGGGCAACAGAAGGACAATCTGCGATACAAAACACAGGGGCGGTCATCGGCCACCCGCGAGATACCGCACCCAAATAACAGAGCAGGAGCGTTCAGCGGACGTTAGACGCACAATCTATTAAGGTTCAGGGATACCGCACTACCGTATTCGTACAACATATTTTACCACCGGACAAACGTTTTGTTTCCACCGGGGGGGTTCCAAAGGGGGAACGCCTTTGGTTTGCTTTGCATACTTTCTCAAACGAGAAAGTATGTGCCCCGCGGCATGAGCGGTGAACAAATTGAAAAATGAAAAATGGCAAATGGAAACTGGCAAATGGTGGTATTTTTTAATTCAGTGAATTAAAAAATGGATTTGAAAAGCGGGCGATCAATGATCGCCCCTACGGGTGCGGCGCTCTGTTTTGCACATTTTCCTGCATATCCACAACAAAAATCACACGAAACGGTTGACACGCAATTTTCGTCATGGTAGAATTACCTCAACTATTTCTCCGGCGGTCAGGCAATGGCGTCTTAAGCGGACAGGAAGCGCGTGTTTCCGGGCAGGTCTGGGGAAAACCGTACCTCGGTACGGCGGGGAAAAGACTCTGCTTTTTCGGAAAGCCCGTCAGGGAGTATGCGCCGCGACTGAAAGCGCATTCGGGTGAGTAGTAAGCACGGGAACGCTTTTTTCTTTAAGTACGAAATCAATATCAAAGTGGGCATTTATATGCCAAAACGGGTGGCACCGCGGGTTAACAATACTCGTCCCGAGAATCAGTCATGGTTCTCCGGACGGGTTTTTTCTATTCCGGGAACCGAAAAAATTATGGAGGAAAACACATGTACAGAACACACTTTTGCAACGATATCCGTGAGAAGGATATCGGCAGTAAAATCCAGCTTGCGGGCTGGGTGGACACCATCCGCGACCACGGCGGCGTCATCTTCGTGGATCTGAGAGACTACACCGGCATTACACAGACCGTCATCCACGACGAGACCATGCTCAAAAACGTCAACAGGGAGTGCGTCATCTCCGTAACGGGCACCGTATCCGAACGCGACCCGGAGACAGTCAACGAAAAGCTGGACACCGGCAAGGTGGAGCTTATCGTGGAGTCCCTGACACTCCTCGGCAAGTGCAGGAACATGCTGCCCTTTGACATCGAGGATTCCAGAGTCACCCGCGAGGACGTGCGCCTTAAATACAGATACTTGGACCTCAGAAGCAACCGCCTCCACAATAATATCGTGCTCCGCTCCAACATCATCCGCAGGATGAGGGAGCGCATGGAGGCCATGAACTTCCTGGAGATCCAGACCCCCATCCTCACCGCCTCCTCCCCCGAGGGCGCGAGGGACTTCCTTGTCCCCAGCAGAAAGCACAAGGGCAAATTCTATGCCCTGCCCCAGGCGCCTCAGCAGTTCAAGCAGCTCCTCATGGTGTCCGGTTTCGACAAATATTTCCAGATCGCGCCCTGCTTCCGTGATGAGGACGCCCGTCAGGACAGAAGCCCCGGCGAGTTCTATCAGCTTGACTTCGAGATGGCCTTTGCAACCCAGGAGGACGTGCTTAATGTGTGCGAGGACGTGATCTACGACGTTTTCAAGGCTTTTTCAGACAAAAAGGTCAGCGAAAAGCCCTTCCGCAGAATAACCTTCGAGGAGGCTATGATGAACTACGGCACCGACAAGCCCGACCTCCGCAATCCGTTAAAGATCATCGACCTCACCGGGTTCTTCTCAAAGGTGAATTTCCCCCTGTTTAAGGGCAAGCCCGTGAGAGGCATCGTGGCGAACTGCGACGGCCAGAGCCGCAAGTTCTTTGAGGATTCTTTAAAGTTCGCGTTCTCCATCGGCATGAAGGGCCTCGGCTACCTGACCCTCTCCGACGGCGAGTTCAAGGGTCCCATCGCCAAGTTCCTCTCTCCCGAGCAGAAGGCGGAGATCACAGAGCTCTCCGGCATTAAGGAGAAGGAGACGCTGTTCTTCATCTGCGACTCCAAGGCCATCGTTAACCGCGAAGCCGGTCAGATCAGGACATGGCTGGGCGAGAATCTGGGCATCATCAACAACGACGCCTTTGAGTTCTGCTTCGTGGTGGACTTCCCCATGTATGAGATCGACGAGAGCACCGGCGGCACGGTGTTCACCCACAACCCCTTCTCCATGCCCCAGGGCGGCCTTGAGGCACTGGAGACAAAAGAGCCCACGGAGATTCTGGCCTATCAGTACGATCTTGTCTGCAACGGCATCGAGCTGGCCTCCGGCGCGGTGAGAAACCACGATATAGACATCATGCGCAAGGCATTTGAAATAGCGGGCTACTCCGATGAGGAGCTGAAGAAACGGTTCAGCGCCCTTTACACCGCCTTCCAGTACGGCGCGCCTCCCCATGCGGGCATGGCACCGGGCGTTGACAGAATGGTCATGCTTTTGGCCGACGAGGAGTCCATCAGGGACGTTATCGCATTCCCGCTTAACGGCAACGCCCAGGATCTGCTTCTTGGCGCCCCCGGCGAGGTCACCGAGCAGCAGCTTCTTGAAGCCAACATCAGCATAAGAGAATAAGAAAAGAGGGGTGTCGTAAAATGACTGATAAGATACTTACCGCTCTTGAGAGCTTAAACGAGTTCAGGCTTACCGACGCGGAAACGGCAAAGGCCATGGAAGTGTTCGCAATGATGGACAGGGAAGTGGAAGAGCTTCAGAACACCGACACGGAGAACACGGAGGTCATGGTCCACTGCATGCCCATGGTGAATGTGTTCCGGGAGGACGTGCGTGAGCAGCCCTTCACAAGGGAATCCCTCCTTGAGGGCGCCCCGGAGCGCAGCGAGGACAGCTGGGTCGTACCCAGACTGGTAAAGTGAGAGGTGACGATATGGATTATTTTGTGACTGTAATCAACCCCGCCGGAACTGTTGCGGTTGACGATACAATACTTGTAAAGGGTTACGAGACTAAGGCCGGTTCCCACATTCTGGACGGTTTTGTGCCCCTTTTCGGCGCCGACGCCGCTGACCGTCTGGAAAAGGCGGGATACGCGATTTACGGCAAGACAAATACCGGCGAATTCGGCCTTGATATCGCCGGGGAGACATCATACCACGGTGTGTGCAAAAAGGCCGACGGCACCCTTTCAACAGCCGCCGCCGAAGCCGTCTCCGCCGGGGTCGTGAAGCAGGCGATTTGCGTGGACGTGAACGGCGCTCCCCGCCGTGGCGCCGCCCTTTCCGGCGTTGACTTCATTAAGCCCACCTACGGCACCGTTTCCAGATACGGCCTGATCCCCACAGCCTGCTCCGGCGAGCAGATCGGCGTCTGCGCCGCTGATGCCGAGGGCGTCCTTGAGGTGCTCTCCGTCATCTCCGGCCACGACGCCAAGGACGGAACAAGTCTTCCTGCGGAAAAGTACGATTATGTGACCGATATCGACATAAACGGCAAAAAGATCGCCGCAGTAAAGGAGCTTTACAACGCCGCCGACGGTGATGTAAAGGCGAAAATCGACTTATACATCGCAAAGCTTAATAAAGCCGGTGCGGCGGTTGAATTCATCTCCATACCCGACGTGAAGGCTTATGCCGCCGCGTGGCAGATCATGCTGTCGGCGGAGACCTGCAACAACATTTCCAGATACGAGGGCGTGAAGTTCGGCTACCGCACCCCCGAGTATATGGACATCGACGAGCTGTACGTCAAGTCCCGCACCGAGGGCATGGGCTTCAACTCCAAGATGCACGTCCTCTGCGGCTCCGACGTGCTGTCCAAGAACAAATACATGAGCTGCTACGACAAGTCTCTCCGCATCCGCAGACTTGCCTCCGAAAAGATGAAGGAAGTTTTCTCCGGGTTTGACGCGGTAATATGCCCCGCAATGAGCGCGGCTGCCCTTCCCGGGTACGACCTTCTTGAGACCTTTGAGCGGACAAAGGATGAGCTTCTGTTTACAACTGTTCCCAACCTCATCGGCATACCCGCCATGGTCACCGGCGGCGTTCAGCTCTGGGCCCCGGCTTATGGCGAAAGCGTGCTTCTCAGCATTGCATCAACGATTGAAAGGATGGCTGAATGATGAAATACGAAACTGTTATAGGTCTTGAAACTCACGTTGAGCTTTCGACCATGTCAAAGCTGTTCTGCTCCTGCGGCGGCCATTCCGAGGCGGATCAGCCCAACGACTGCGTATGCCCCGCCTGCTGCGGTATGCCGGGCATGCTCCCCGTTACCAACAAGCACGCCGTGGAGCTGGCTGTAAGAGCCGGGCTTATGCTGAACTGCCATATCAATCAGTACGCAACCTTCGACAAAAAGAGCTATTACTATCCCGACCTGCCCTGCTCCTATCAGATAACCCAGTGGTTCCATCCCATCTGCACCAACGGTTACGTTGACGTGCCCACAAAGAGCGGCACAAGCAGGATCGGCATCAAGCAGATACACATCGAGGAGGACGCTGGCAAGCTGGTTCACGACGACTGGGCCGACGTAACATACGTTGACTTCAACCGCACCAGCGTTCCCCTTATCGAGATCGTGTCCAAACCCGATTTCCGCAGCCCGGAGGAGGTAATCGGCTATATCGAGAAGCTGAAATCCATGCTCCGGTTCGGCGGCATCTCCGAGTGCGAGGAGGGCGCCATGCGCTGCGACGTGAACATCTCCATCCGCCCCGAGGGGACACCGGAGCTGGGCGTCCGCAGTGAGATCAAGAACATGAGCTCTCTCACCGCCATAGAAAGGGCCATCAAGTTTGAGGTGGCCCGCCATACGGACGCTCTGGAAAGGCACACGGAGACCCTCGTTCAGGAGACAAGGCGCTGGGACGACATCAAGAACAGAACCTTTGCCATGCGCAACAAGGAAACAGCCGCCGATTACAGGTATTTCCCCGACCCCAACCTTATGCCCGTTGTGGTGGACGATGAGTGGCTTGCCGAGATAAAGGACAACATGCCCGCCTCCATCGAGGAGAAGACTGCGGAGTACACCGAAATGGGCCTGTCCCCCCAGGATATCGACTCCCTCGTCTCCGAGCGGAAGCTCTGCGATCTGTTTGACGCGGTGGTAAAATCCGGCTGTAAGCCCGCCGACACCGCGGCCTGGATCCTCACCGACTGCGCCGGCATCCTGAGGCGGGGCGGCAAGGTCATCGGAGAACTGGATATCGCGCCGGAAGAGCTGTCCTATATCATAAAGACTGTTGACGAGGGCAAGATAAACCGCGGCGTGGGCAAGAAGGTCCTTTCCGCGGTCATCGAGAAGGGCGTGGCTCCCGAAGCGTTTATCAAGGAGCAGGGCCTTGATGCCAAGGTTGACGAGTCCATGATCCTTGATACGGTGAAAAAGGTCGTTGCGGATAACCCCAAGGCGGTAAGCGATTATCTGGGCGGCAAGACGAAGGCGCTGCAGGCCCTCTTCGGAAGCTGCATGAAGGAGCTGAGAGGCAAGGGCGATCCCAATGCCATCAGGGAACTTCTCACTCAGGAAGTGGAGAAGCTGAGATAAGACTAAAAGCGAAGCCGATTTTTCGGCTTCGCTTTGATTATATGCGGCCCCTGAAACGGACAGCATAAAATTAATCAAAACGTCAGAGGGTTTAATTCCTTGCAATGATCGACGGTTCGTGATATAATAATCTGAATTTCGGCGCAAACAGCTTAACGCCGATAAAAGGAGACAGGAAGTTATGAAAAGAACATTTTTAAAGTCATTCGCCCTCATTCTGGCCCTTGTTATGGCGCTGTCCATGCTCGCGGCCTGCAACACCGCCCCGGAGAAGACAGCGGAGGAGCAGGTTGAGGAACAGGTGGAGGAGACCGCTCCCTCCGCCAAGGTCACAATTCAGGCCGACGGCAAGGAGTTCATCATCGTGGACGCCGACGGAAAGACCGTTTCCGATCTGCTTAAAGACGCAGGCGTCACCCTTGGGGAGGGCGATGTGGTTTCCGTCGATCCCGATCAGGTTTTCGGCGGGGATATGACTGTTAAGGTTTTGAGAAAGTGCGCCGTCACCGTCACCAGAACGACGAAAACGCCGTGGATCAGCAGTACACCGCTGTTCTCGTGGGCGGCACGGTTGCCGACGCGCTGAAGGCCGTGGGCGTGAAGCTGGCCGACAATCAGGAGGTCAATCCTGCGGAGGACAAGGAGCTTGAGGACGGTATGAAGATCGTTGTCTCCGTAAAGGAGGAAGAGGTCGTGGAGGAAGAGCCCGCTGAAGAGACTCAGGAGACGGAAACCGCTGAAGAGGCCTCCGACAACAATAATAACAACTCCAACAAAAACAATAACAACAATTCCAATAACAACAACTCCGGCAGCTCCGGTTCAGGCTCCGGCAACTCCGGTTCCGGTAATTCCGGATCGGGTAACTCCGGCTCCGGCAGTTCCGGTTCAGGCAGCTCCGGTTCGGGTAATTCCGGCTCCGGTAATTCCGGTTCCGGTAACTCAGGTTCCGGCAATTCCGGCTCCGGCAATTCCGGCAGCTCCGGCAAAACAGTCGTCAGCGTGGATACATACGAGGACTGCGACGGTTCCGGTCACGGCGTCAAGGTCATCACCTATTCCGACGGCTCACAGGAGGAGGTTCCCTTCTAAATGAAAGCACGGCGTTTTGATATATCCCGGGTATTGGGGATGCTCGTTGTCTTTCTCGCGGTTCTTGTCTGCGCCGCGGCGCTGACCGCGAACACCGCCTACGCCGCAGACGGCGACGAGGCGGAGGTGACCGATCCTGTTGAGACAGGGGAGACTGTCACGGCGGAAAACCCCGCGGAAGATGAGCCTGCCCCGGTAAAGACGGGACTTGTTGAGGAAAACGGCAAGATATACTACTATAACGAGGACGGGACTCTCTTTACCGATGGCTATAAGGAGATAACCGTGGAGGGCAATGTGCGCCGGTACTTCTTTACCGAGGACGGCAGCGCCTTCACCGGGGGCTACAAGCCCTTTACCAAGGACGGCAAGCGTGTTTACTACTACTTCACCGAGGACGGCACCGCCTTCACCGGCGGATATCTGCCCTTCGTCCAGGCCGGGAAGCAGTATTACTTCTTCTTTAAGGAAGACGGCAGCGCCTTTACCGACGGGTATAAGGAGATAACCGTGGACGGGAAGCTGTGCTACTTCTATTTCCTCGGTAACGGCCAGGGCTTCAACACCGGCTACAAGACGGTCATGAAGGACGGGAAGAAGTACTACTACTTCTTCGGAAGCGACGGCAGGGCCATCACCGACAGTATGGAGTCCATCGTTCTGGGCGACAGGACTGCGTACTTCCTCCTTACGGAGAACGGCGCGGCCTACACAAACGGCTACAAGACCATGGAGAAGAACGGCGTAACCGACTATTACTATTTCCTCACAAACGGTCAGGCCTTCACCACGGGCTACAAGCTTGTGACCATTGACGGAAAGCAGTATTATTTCTTCTTCGAAAACGACGGCAGGGCATATACCAGCGGCCTGAAGGCCGTGCCCTTCGGCACCCAGTCCTATTACTATTACTTCCAGACCGACGGCAAAGCCTACAACGCCGGCTGGAAGAACATATTCGGCGTTGATTATTACTTCAACACCAACGGCCGGTGCGCGAAGGAAGAATTCGTAACGAGAGACGGCAAGATCTACTATTTCGGCAGCAAATCAAAGATGGTTACGGACGGCTGGTTCGCCCACGGCGACGGCTATTACTACGCCGATTCCGACGGCGCGCTCAGGACCGACACCGTAATCGAGGGCTACAAGCTTGACGAAAACGGCAAGAGCTCCACAAAGTACAGGGTCATCCAGTGCGTGAACAAATACACAAAACCCACCATGACCGACCAGCAGAAGATCGAAGCCCTTTACAAATGGCTGCTGAACAATGACATGGTATATATCCGCACTTATGAGCATACAGCATCCACCTGGGTCTGGAAGGACAGCTGGGTGGACGATATGGCTTCCAGCCAGCTTGACAACTGGGGCGGCAACTGCTACCGCTATGCCTCCCTTCTCGGAATGATGGTACATGAGGCCACGGGGCTTCCTGTAACGGTCTATCGCGGCGTTACTCCCGGCTCCAAGGTGCCGCTTACGCCCCACGGGTGGATCACCGTTTATCAGGACGGCACATGGTATGCC
>JAFRUW010000214.1 GCA_017438675.1 Oscillospiraceae bacterium
CCCCGACAACAAGGGGGCAAAGGCCGGGAACCTGAACAACGCCCTTTCCAAAACAAGCGCTCCCTATGTGGTGACCTTTGACGCGGATATGATCCCGAAGAGCGATTTTCTTTTAAAGACCATCCCTTATTTCGCGGATGCGGAGCTTAAAAACCGCGGTCTGCCGGAGGAGGAGCAGATTCATCTCGGCCTTTTGCAGACGCCCCAGTGCTTCTACGATCCCGACGTGTTCCAGCACGCCCTCTATTCCGAGAAAAGGGCCCCCAACGAGCAGGACTTTTTCTACCGCACCATAGAGCCGGCCAAAACCTCCACCAACAGCGTCATCTACGGCGGCTCCAACACCGTCCTTTTGAGGCGCGCCCTTGAGGACATCGGCGGCTTCTACACGGAATCCATCACCGAGGACTTTGCCACCGGGCTTCTCATCGAATCCGCGGGGTACGTCAGTCTCGCCCTCCCGGAGCCCCTGGCAAGCGGCCAGACTCCCCACACCTTCCGGGAACACATAAAGCAGCGCACCCGCTGGGGCCGGGGCGTCATTGTCACCGCCAGAAAGCTGAAGATCTGGCGCAGGCGCTCCCTGTCCTTATCCCAGAAGGTCAGCTACTGGAGCTCCGTGATCTACTGGTATTCGCCGATCAAAAACCTGATATACGTACTGTCTCCCCTGCTCTTCGCGGTTTTCGCAATCCCCGTGTTCAAGTGCAGCTGGCTGGAGCTTTTGGTGTTCTGGCTGCCCATGTTCGTTTTGCAGGATGTGTGCCTGCGGGTCACCAGCAACAAGACCATCTCCCAGAAGTGGAGCGGCATATACGAGACAAGCGTAATGCCCCATCTGCTGATACCTATAATCAAGGAATCTATGGGCATCACCATGTCCGCCTTCAAGGTGACGGACAAGTCCCGGAGCGGCGGGAAGCGTCAGTCTGATTTCCGCTCCATGATCCCGTTTATTGTCCTCGCCGCCCTCTCCGTCATCGGCATTCTGCGGATCATCGCCGTATTTGACAGGATGCAGGCAATAGGCTTCCTGATCCTGCTGTTCTGGATAGTTCGGAATCTGTATTTCCTGATTCTCGCCATCTTCCTCGTTGACGGGCGGGACAGCGACGGCGATACCGTTTCGGTCATAGACGCCATGCCCGTGACCGTGGAAACAGAGCGAGGCGACGTACAAAAATACGAGGGGGTCACCACCCGGCTCACTGAGCATAACCTCACTGTGTTCCTCGACGAGGGCGAGTCACTGGGTATAGGCGAGGCGGTTCGCATATCCGTTGACAGCGGCGAACACCGGTCGCAGCTTCGGGGCGTGGTGACGGGGATCACAGAATCCCGCAGGAGCAGTGCCCGGACCCAGACGGTGGACATCCTCGATTTCGGTGACAGCGAATACGAGTATTGGGAAATACTTTACGACAGGATACCCACCCTGCCCCAGTCATTGACCAGGGACTTCGGGATACTTGCGCACCTGTGGCAGAATATAGCTCACCGCGTTGCCCGGACGAGAAAATAACCGGACAGGATATTGACACATTATCATCCAGGCCTTACAATAAAAACAAATAACATCCCGGAAGGAGAATTAATCATGAAACTTGCGGAAGCATTACAGGAACGCGCGGATCTGAACCGCAAAATCGAACAGCTTAAAATGAGACTTTCAACAAACTGCATGGTGCAGGAGGGCGAAAAGACCGCCGAGGATCCCAAGGCCCTTTTAAAAGAGCTGGACGGTGCCATTGACCGTCTGGGCTTTCTCATGGCGGCGATAAACAAGACCAACTGCGAGACCGTGACAGGCGGCAAGACCCTGACACAGCTCATCGCGGAAAAGGACGCGCTGAACGTGAAGCTCGCCGCGTACCGTGATCTGGCTTACGAAGCCGGTCAGAACACCCGCCGCGCCAGAAGCACGGAGATAAAGATCCTCCCCACCGTCGATATCGCCCTGCTGCAGCGCAAGGCCGACGAGATTGCGAAGGAGATCCGCATTATCGACAACACCCTCCAGGCCACAAACTGGACGGTGGATCTGATCGGAGAGTAAACAAAACAGTCGGTAGCAAACGGGGCGAATATCAGGCGGCAGCGGCCTTACTGCTGCGCTCAGATGGTGTACCTGAGGGCGGGTACGGGGTTCGAATCCTCAAGGATCGTTATGCCCCGACAGCGCATACACGCACCGTTATCCTTTACATTTATCACCGGATATTGACCGTTTGCGAGGGTTTGGGAACGGGGACAAAATATAAATTTGAAACGGCAGACGTAAAAACGCCTGCCGTTTTTTTGCCGCAGTCTGTCCTCCGCTCATGCCGCGGGGCACATACTTTCTTATTTGAGAAAGTATGCAAAGCAAACCAAAGGCGTTCCCCCTTTGGAAACCCCCCGGCGGAAAACGGAACGTCACCGGCCGTGAATGACGTTTTACGTATACAGTAGTGCGGTATCCCTGAACCTTAATAGACCTGACCTCTAACGTCCGCTGAACGCTCCTGCTCTGTTGTTTTGGTGCGGTATCTCGCGGGAGGGCGCGGAGGCCCGCCGCTACGTATCGTATCGCAGATTGTCTTTCTATTGGCCGTGCAGCGGTTGACCGAATCGGCGCCGGCGGCGGGAGGGCGCAGAGGC
>JAFRUW010000215.1 GCA_017438675.1 Oscillospiraceae bacterium
GGCTACACCCTTGAGGATTTTGCGGAAGAACTGAAAATGGGAGAGACCGACAAACGCCTGCGCGATTACATCATCACCACCTACGGGCTTGAGGTGAGCCGCGAGGAAGTCGAAACCCAGTTCGCCGCCCTCGTGGAAGAGGACAAGGGCATTTTTGAAGAAAGCCCCGCCATGTACGAGATCTATCAGAATTATTACCAGTACGAATCCTTTTATATTCCCGACGGTTATCGTGGCGTGCTGCAGATCCTTCTGGCAGTGGACGAAACTCTTCTGAACGATTACAACACCAAGCTCGCCGCCTACGAAAGCCAGCAGGCCGCCGCCGCGAACCCTGACGCCGCGCAGACTGACGCCGCAGCCCCCGACGCCGCGGAAACAGCTGTGACTCTGGAAGAAGTGGAAGCCGCAAGGGAAGCGGCGCTTGCCAGCGTACAGGGCACGATCGATGAGATCTATACCCGGCTTGAAAACGGTGAAAGCTTCATCTCCCTGATCCCCGAATACAACATCGATCCCGGAATGCAGTCGGAAGAGTATCTTGCCTCCGGTTACATGGTTCACAAGGATTCGATCATCTATGATCCGGCCTTCATCGGCGCCGCCTTTGATGAAAACATGACCGCGGTCGGCGGCGTCAGCGCTCCCGCCCTGGGACAGTACGGCGTATACATCGTCTATTATCTCCGTGACGCGGGCGGGCCGGTCGAACTGACCGACAGCCTGTACTCCAGCCTCGAAAGCGACATCGTTAACGCCCGGCTGAACCAGAAATTCGGCGAAATGCTCGCCGAATGGCAGAGCGAAAGCGAGATCACCTATGAGGCGGAAACCTTCACCGCCCTGACCGGCCTTCAGATTGCGGACGGGCAGGTCGTTTTCCCCGAATCCGACGCTCAGTAACATATCAAAGGGGGCCTTCCCGCCGCGGAAGGCCCTTTTTTTCGTCTGTTTATTGACAAAAATGAATTATCGTGTTATGAAATATGAGCGGCAAAGGCGGCTGAATGGCTACGTGCCTTTGGCATGAGGAAAGTCCGAGCACCGCAGGGCAGAATGCCAGCTAACGGCTGGTGGAGGCGACTCCAAGGCAAGTGCAACAGAAAGATACCGCCGTCTCACGACGGTAAGGGTGGAAATGTGCGGTAAGAGCGCACGGGCGGCCTGGCGACTGTGCCGTCATGTAAACCCCATTCGGTGCAAGATCCGGAAGACACACAGGGCGGCCCGTCCTGTCTTCGCAGTATCGCTTGAGCACATTGGCGACTTTGTGTCGAGATAGATGGCCATTTTTAACAGAACTCGGCTTACAGGCCGCGCTTTGCCGCTTTTTTCCCGATAAGAGAGTCAAGTTTGAGAAAAGGCGTTCTCTCATGCTGTCTGATATCCAGTAAAGCCAGAAAAACCTTTCCTTGACAAAGACGTCATTTTGTGGTATCATACTATTTGCGTCTGACGACGCCATGCGCTCGTAGCTCAGCTGGATAGAGTGTCAGACTCCGACTCTGAAGGCCGTGGGTTCGAATCCCGCCGGGCGCACCAAGAAAACCTCGCAGTTAAGCCAACTGCGGGGTTTTTGTTATGGTATGGCGTTTTGGGATATCCGAATGCACCTTTATAAGGTGTAAGCAAAGGTGCAGAAAGGGGCTGTGAAGAAAAGGAATGAAAAATCCTGAGCTTCACAGCTCTTTTTGAACATTATCACAAAGGAATGCCAAAGGAGAAAAAAGCGTATCGCAATTTTCATAAAGGGTCCCATAATCTCTTTAAGATTCTTCTGGTTAAGCTTCATCTTGGTGTCCTCTTCATGCGGGCCGTGGCCCGTTCGGTTGGGGCGTCAATTAGTTGCACTAATATTATTGTGGATACTATTATAATGCAAAAATATTCTAATATTTTGTTTGACGCAGATCAGCGCCACTATTATAATGAAGCCGAAGGAGGTGGATAACGTGTTAGGTGGGAAGATCCGACAGTTGCGGAAGCAAAAAGGATAATTATTTCAGATGTACAAGCTGGTGCGGGTGATCCAAGATACGCATTTATCAATTGGACTGTAATCAACAACTCAAATTCAAATTACAGAATTACAGTCAATGCGATTTATGTTAACGGTTGGAAAGTTTATGAGCGAGTATTTTTTAATATCGAAGCGCACCGTAAATCAAAAGAATCTTTTGATTTTTTCTTAGGCGATGCAGACCTAACAAACATCAACGGCATTGAAGATATTGAAATTCAGCTTGCTGTTTGTCCAGATAACAGTCGGGATGAAATCCAGCTTGAAACAATTTACATAAGGCGGTGATCCTTCATGCAGTACAAAAAACAAGGAGTGATATAATGAAACACCTTGGCGCCCTTTTTCTTGCACTTTTTCTTTTGCCGATATTCGCCGCCGCTGAAGATCTGCCAAAGCCAATCACGGATTTCATATCCAGCTATAATTCCTACACGGAATATTACGCCGTTGATCCGCTCCCTTTTGACGGGTGGATTGACCGTGGTACGTATTACGGCTTTTTGGATGGTGATGCTTATTTCAGCGTTTCTATTGAC
>JAFRUW010000216.1 GCA_017438675.1 Oscillospiraceae bacterium
TTCCCGTTTTTAAGCAAGCTGTTCGGTGGCCCCAATGCTCAGGGCGGACAGAAGCCCGGCAGCGGAGAGACCTCACCCCGTACCGCCGGGGGGGAGAAACAGCAGAAAAAGCACAAATACCTTGACAGCTACTGCATCTGTCTTACCGAGAGAGCGCGTCAGGGCAAGCTGGACCCCATGATCGGCAGAGAGACCGAGACAGAGCGGGTGGTGCAGATACTGAACCGCCGCCAGAAGAACAACCCCTGCCTTATAGGCGAGCCCGGCGTCGGCAAAACAGCCATCGCCGAGGGCCTTGCCCAGCGTATAGCAAAGGGTGACGTGCCCTTCAAGCTCAGGGATAAGGAGGTTTACCTTCTCGATCTCACCGCTCTTGTGGCGGGCACCCAGTTCAGGGGCCAGTTCGAGAGCAGGATGAAGGGCCTTATCGAGGACATAAAGAAGCACGGCAATGTGATCCTTGTGATCGACGAGGTCCACACCATTGTCGGCGCGGGAGACGCCGAGGGTTCCATGAACGCGGCAAACATCCTGAAGCCCGCTCTTTCAAGAGGGGAGATCCAGGTCATCGGAGCCACCACGTTTTCCGAGTACCGGAAGCACATCGAAAAGGACTCCGCTCTTGAGCGCCGTTTCCAGCCGGTAACGGTTAACGAGCCCTCCATCGAGGATACCGTGGCCATAATAAAGGGTATCGCAGGCTACTACGAGAGTTTTCACGGCGTCCGCATTACGGACGATATGGCGCGCCAGGCCGTCATTCTCAGTGAGAGATATATTACCGACCGATTCCTTCCCGACAAGGCCATCGACCTTATCGACGAGGCCTGCTCCGATGTGAATCTGAAGAACGAAACCATCACAAGGCGCATGGAGCTTGAAAAGGAACGGGACGACATCGGCAAGGAGAGAGACCTGCTCCTGTCCAGCACTGAAAACAGCGGCGACTACGAGCGGCTGGCATACCTGAGAAGCCGTGAGATACAGGTGAACACCGAGCTTGACACCATTAAGCAGAGGGGCATGCCCGAGCTGCAGATGGATAACCTGGCAAGGGTCATCGAGCTTTGGACACACATCCCCGCAAGCTCTATCTGCGAGGATGAACACAAGCGCCTGAGAGAGCTGGACGTGAGACTTAAAAAGCACATAATCGGTCAGGATGAGGCAGTGGACGTGGTCTGCGCAGCCATCAGGCGAAACAGGGTGGGCATATCCCCGAAGCACAAGCCCGTGTCCTTTATCTTTGTGGGCTCCACAGGAGTGGGCAAGACGGAGCTTGTAAAGAGGCTCGCGGAGGATATGTTCAGCGCACCGGAGTCGCTTATCCGCCTTGACATGTCCGAGTTCATGGAGAAGCACTCCGTTTCCCGCATCATCGGGTCGCCTCCCGGTTACGTGGGCTATGACGAGGCAGGCCAGCTTACGGAGAAGATCCGCAGGAAGCCCTACAGCGTGGTGCTCTTTGACGAGATCGAAAAGGCCCATCCCGACGTTATGAACATCCTCCTGCAGATCCTTGACGACGGCCGTATTACCGACGCCCAGGGCAGGACGGTGAACTTCGAGAACACCATTATCATTATGACCACCAACGCCGGCAGCGACAAGAAGGACGGCGCGGTGGGCTTCAACCGCAGCGTAAACGAGCAGGGGAAGGAAAAGGCCCTCAAGGCATTGAACGACTTCCTCCGTCCTGAATTCATAAACCGCGTTGACGAGATCGTGTATTTCAACAAGCTGTCCGAGGAGAACTTCGCCGGCATCGCAAAGCTGATGATGAACGAACTGAAGGACAACATGGCCGAGAAGGGCATTGAGCTCACCTATGACGACAGCCTGATAACCTACCTTGTGGAGCGCTCCTACTCCCTGACCTACGGCGCGAGGAACCTCCGCCGTGAGATTCAGAAGGAGATCGAGGATAAGATCGCGAACGAGATCATCGACAATTACGCCCATCCCTTAAAAAAGATCGGCGTCACCGCCACCGAGGGAAAGGTCCAGGTCATCGGCGTATAATACGGAATAAGAGCGCGCCTCAGTTTTTCTGCGGCGCGCTTTTTGCGGGTATTTATTTTGGATCGCTGCCGTTCATACCTGTATAGCGCATTTCATACCGGAATATTGACACTGCGGCGATCAGGTGATATAATAAAGTAAATATCGGAGGGAACGGCTACAGTCCCGGCCGATATACCGAAGGTTTCCCGGAAACCCTTCGGTCATCAGCATTCATTGTGCCAACATTTTCTTCTTCATTAATTCATCTTTCTTTTAAAGCAAAAACACTGCCCGACGGGCAGTGTTTTTGTTGTAAGGCGAATCTGCGGCAGTGTATTGTCAGATATCCTCGCCGGGTTCGTCCATTTTATTCCCGTAATGCCTGATCATGGCAAACAGCACGAAGACGAACACCACGGTCACGGCGATATTTATTACCATGTTCTCACGGAAAAACAGCATAAGAGCGAAAAACGCCGTTCCGGTCAATGCCACCCGGAGGAAGAAACGGTTGTATTTGCTGTGGCGCACTTTGGCGTGCCTGTTGCCCAGAGCAAAAAGGAAGCCGAAAAACATGAGGAAGGAGCTCAGGAGGAATATCATTTTCGGCATAAGGTCGATCTCAGTTTCCTGCATGAATTTAAGCCCGTTTGTGATATTGTTCATGGCGAAGATAATGAAGATGTGGAGGAACATGTATCCCAGGCCGTTTGTTTTATTTTCACGGTCTATGATACGGTCGTAAAAGACGCCGTAGCTGAGGAAAAGCCCCACAACGATGAGAAAGGCAAAAAGGGCAAAATAAGTGTTCCGGAGGGAAAACGCTCCCTCAAAGTAGGAGGCGATGCTGATTATCATTTCGCCGAAGGAGAACACCACATAAAGCATCGCCCTTTCGGACAGGTGAGTGAAATCCACAAAGTCTCCGCCTCTGCTCCGTCCGAAAACAAGTACGGCGCACATGCTGATAAGTATCGCTGCCAGGGAAAGCCATGAGGACCGGGTCAGCCTGAACACAAGGATGTCCGCAGCGACGATCAAAGCC
Source organism: Oscillospiraceae bacterium (assembly GCA_017438675.1). Classification (GTDB taxonomy): domain Bacteria; phylum Bacillota; class Clostridia; order Oscillospirales; family Oscillospiraceae; genus SIG495. The sequence continues at coordinate 3,050 of JAFRUW010000216.1, forward strand.
TCGGCAAACAGGATCACAGCCATGCGGATGATATGCCTGCGGACGGCTTTGCTGTCCCGGCGGTTCCTGAGCTCGAACAGATACTGGACACCGATATTGACAAGGATCAGCGCCCAGGCGATGTGGTACTGGGTATGATAGTTCTGCCATTCGGCGCATGTCCCTTCGCCGATAAAATACATCAGGAACATGTTGATGAACAGGAAAACATGATCCCTGACGCCGTTCCTGCCGTATATATTTATATAGTATGCGGTGTAGGTCCAGATCTGGATCACGGCAAGGGTGGTGAGGATATATGCCGCAAAGGCCGCGGGCTCCACAAAGCCGCCTGAAAAGGTGTGGAGAAGGGAGTTGTTCCGCCCGATGACGTATACGAATATCAGGTCGAAGATAAGCTCAATGTACTCCACCTTTTTCTCTTTTGGCTGCAGTATCTGCCGTATCATATCTTGTGGCCTCTTTCCTGTTCTGTCTTATATAATAAAGATAAATCCGCCTGTACCGGAAATTATATCAGGTGATTTTTCCGTTGTAAAGCCGTGGAGGATTTTTTCAAAAAAAGACAAATCGGGACAAAAGCCGGAAACCGTATGTACATTTGCGAAAAAAGATGGTATCATAGCTATACGGGAAAGCTGACGCCGAACCTCGGTGAAACGACCCGAATCTTTCGGCGCCCGGCGTCAGATGCCGTCTGAAAAACAAAAACCGGAGGTGGAAAATGAAATATCTCCTTGCTTTTGCCGTTTTGATTCTGATTCTGCTCCTCGTTTTTTTCGTGAGCGTGACATCTCTGAGGCTGTTCAATACAGTGCAGCATTTTGAGAGGCTCAGGAAAAGGAGCGGAAGAAAGGAAAACATATATATAAAGCTGTTTAAGGACAAGCTCCTTGTCCTTCTTTCAGTCGTAACCATAGCGGTGCTGGCGGGGCTCATCCTGTCGGTGAACAAATTCAAGGAGCTGACCCCGGTGAAAACCGCCGCTCCGGAAGCATCCCAGACCGAACAGGAAGCTGAAAAGGAAGTACATACCGTGGAGTATCAGACCCCGGAATTCGCCCCGGCAAAGACAGATAAGACCGACCCGGCGAAATGGTATATCGACTGGAAGATAATCGCCGGGGGCGAGGTGGCGGAGAGCTATGCAAGGGAAGAGAAAATATCCTTCGGCGAGCCGGAGGAATATTTCGCCTTACCCGGCATATCCACATTCAGGGGCGACAATTACCGCTCCGGCGGGACATACGGTACGGCTCAGGTGACGGATAAGAAGATAACCGAAGCCTGGAGTGTTGAGACCGGCAGCCTTACGGCAGCCGACGGGGAAAACCAGCTCGGGGGAGCCGGCTGGACAGGTCAGGCCCTTGCGGCGAAATGGGACAGTGAAACCCGCGGCATAATGAATATGTACGATACCGTCGGCGACGGCGCCGTGGAGATCATATACGCCGCCATGGACGGAAAGATCTATTTCCTGAACATGGAGGACGGAAGCTATACCCGGGATCCCATTGCGGTGGGCATGGCGTTCAAGGGCTCCGGCTCACTTGATCCCCGGGGGTACCCCCTCCTTTATGTCGGATCGGGAGATGTGACCGCCGAGGGAAAGCGCCCGAGAATGTATATTATCAGCCTCATCGACGGCTCCGTGCTCTGGGAGTACGGCGACAGCGACGATTACTCACTGAGAAGAGACAACGACGGCTGGACAGCCTTCGATTCCTGCCCCCTTGTGGACGGGGAGACCGACACACTGATCTGGCCCGGGGAAAACGGACTGCTTTACACCGTTAAGCTGAACACGGTATATGACAAGGCGGCAGGTACAATATCCGTCGAGCCCGAGGACACGGTAAAAACCAGATACGCCGCGGGGCGATCCGGCAACAATGAATACTGGCTGGGCTATGAGATGAGCGCGGCGGCAATAGGCGGGTATCTGTACCTTTCGGAAAACGGCGGCCTGTTCTACTGCGTCGACCTGAATACCATGGAGCTTGTCTGGACCCAGGACACGGGTGACGATTCCAACTCTTCCCCGGTGGCGGAGTTTGATCCGGTCACCTCCAAAGGCAGTGTTTATACCGCCTCATCACTCCATTGGGGAGCCGATGAAAACAGCGAGGGCGAAGTATCCATATTTAAGCTTAACGCCGCAAACGGCGAGATCCTGTGGCAGAGATCATACCCCTGCCACACGGTGGAGGGCATAAGCGGCGGAGTACTTGCCACGCCGCTCCTGGGCAAAAAGGGAACAAATATGGAAAAGCTCATAATCTATCCCGTGGCCAGGACGCCGGATATTTATGACGGCATACTTGTGGCTCTCGACACAAAGACCGGCGACGAGGTGTGGAAGCTCGATATGGAGAGCTACACATGGAGTTCCCCGGCGGCGGTGTATACCGATGACGGCAGAGGGTATATCGTCCTCTGCGACAGCGTGGGTCAGGTTTGCCTCATTGACGGCGCCACTGGAGAGGTGCTGAATGAAATAAACGTGGGCTCCATGGTGGACGCTTCACCTGTGATAATCGGCGACACCGCAGTCGTCGGCACAAAGGGACGCAAAATCTTCGGACTGAAAATAAGCTGAATAACAGTCACGCTCCGTACGGCATAGAATACCGTACGGAGTATTTTTTGCTCCGATATAACAGGAGGTGAGTGAATGGCTGTTTTTTTTAATCAGGCCACACTTTCATATAACGGAAACGTAACCAATTCCAACATCGTGTCCGGTGAGTTCAGAGAGATCCTTGCCGCTGAAAAGACCGCGATAATGGACGATTACACTGCAAACGACGACGTGACATTCGTCATAAGCCTTGTGAACGCCGGGAACACCGATCTTACCGGCCTTACCGTCACCGACAATCTCGGCGCCTACGATTTTAACGGCGGACAGCTTGTGCCCCTCACTTACGTTGAGGGCTCGGCGCACTATTATGTGAACGGCGTTCTCCAGCCGGCGCCAACGGTCACGGCGGAGACAAATCTCGTTATCACGGGGATAACCGTACCGGCAAA
>JAFRUW010000217.1 GCA_017438675.1 Oscillospiraceae bacterium
GACATAACAGATCGTCTTCCGCGTCGTCGCCGATATGAGATTGCGGCACTTTTCGGCCAAAATTTTTGAACGGTCGTCGCCTATATGCGTTCGCGGCACTTTTCGGCGAAGAAACGAGGAGCCGAACTCGGCGGCGCCTCGACCCGAACCTCCCGAAAACCTCCCGAAAATCTCCCGAAAACACCACGACAAATCTTGTTATACCCGACGGATAGAGGTAAAATACTCATAGGTGTGTCTGATTACTTGTTCGGAGCGGCGCAGGAGACTTGTCTTGCACGCTGCTTTGCTCCGGGTGAGGAACTGATGCCCGGGGTAATGGGAGTTCCGGGTGAGGAACCGATGCCCGGGGTGATAGGAGCGCCGTGTGGGAAAGCGGCGCCCCGGGTGATGAAGCACCTTGCAGGAAACGTTGCCCCTGGAAATGAAGTGTGGGGGATAGAGAGGCTTGAAAGATCACGTATAAAGGAGGAAAAGAAGATGACAGTGAACAAGATGTTCAGACGTATTCTGCCGGCGATGCTGAGCGCAGCTATGATCTTCACATCGGTGCCGCAGTATGCTTTGGCCGGATACAGTAAACAGACGGTGCAGGGTCAGGCTGAAGCTGCTGCCGAAGCAGATGCAGTCTATGAGGACGCTCAGACCGGCGTGACTGATACTGCCGCGAGCGAACAGGCGGCAAAAGCCCCGGGGGATGCCGATTCCGCAGACGCCCGGGCTGCCAAAGGGTCATCTTCCGATGCCGACGCCGCCGCAGGAGTTTCCTCCGTTGATCCGGACGAAACAGCAGTTCTCGATGCCGCCGCTTCAGCAGCTTCCTCCGCTGAACCCGCAGACATCGCCGCCGCAGACGCTCTCGACGCCGCAGGCGCTGTCGTCCCGATCCGTATCGACGTGGATCTGGACAAGCTCAAAAAAGCGGTTGCCTCAAACGATGATGCTGACGACCCCCTCAGGTATGTGGACTTTGTGGACGGAGTCTTTGTCACGGATTATGAATGGGCCCACAGCCCCGCAGGCCATGAAGGTTCCGATGCCTGCGTGTGCCTCTACAAGGCCGTGCAGAAAGTAGGAGCTCTCTCTGTCACGGAATCCCCCGACGGAGGCGCCAGGACATACACTTTGGACGAGAACGACAACTGGGCGTGGGATGCCTATACAAACGCCGTCTGGACAAAAGAAGACGGCACCTCCCTTGCCGCCGGTGAAACGCCGGTCCTTCCCGGAACCTATCGCCTCAGGTTCCAGCTTCCGGCTGATGAAGTTCATGGAGCGGCCGAGAACTCGGATATAATCTTCCGCGTCGACAAGACCCGGATCAGCGTAATGAATGATAACGAGACCATGTTCACGGAAGCAGAGGCCGGTTCCTCCTACGAAGATTTCATAAAGAAAAACGCCGGTTTCGCTCTGACTACCCGGAGATACGCATACATCTTAAAGGGAACCCTCGATCCCGACGTCCCCAACCGTGACATTCTCCTTTCAAACGCAGTGATAAAGGTGGGAGTAGTCGGAAAGGACGGCAAGGCTGTCCCCATCACCGATCCCGAGGACAAATACTTCACAAAAGACAGGAGTTACGCGGTCATCTTCGACCTGACCCTCGCTCCCGGCGCTGCCGACTGCTACGAACTGGGAGAAACCGTGTTCCTTGTGACCGTCGGCGCAATGAAGACTGCCATGATGAACTTTACCTTCAAGGGTATCATGGGGAGCACGGGCCTTGTAAAGGATTATGACGGAAAGGCAGTCACGCCCCAGGAGATCCTTTCCACCGTCACGGATTCGAAGCTCGTCACATACGGTGACGATGAAAAGACCGTGGTGATCATCGACGACGTGGTCGCCGCCATAGACACCGACCCCAGGCTGAAGGCTTATTGGGTCCGAAGCGACAAGAAAACGCCCCTTTCCTCCGGCGCAGCGTCGGAAACCGCAGTGAACCCCACAGCCGCCGGGACGTATTTCTACAGGATCGTCTTCACGGACGACAGCGGCACCTACAGATCTGTGTCAGAATACATAAAGCTGGTAATAAAGCCCATAAGCGCCGTGGTCAGGCCTGTCCTCGCTTCCGAAGGGGACGCTGTGGTAAATGAGTTCGTTACCGCAAGCGAAGTCCTGAAGAACGTGTCCTACAGCCTCATCAACGCTTCCGGAGAAGACATCACCGGCTCCATCGACAAGAAATACTTCTGGGGAGTGGCCTACAACTATGACCTGGAAATGAATGCCACCCAGAGCTACGAGCCCATATTTAAGATACAGGAGATAAAGAAAAAAGAGGGGGAGGATCCCGTGATCAGGGACCTCGCCGGCAATGAAAAACTGATCTGCGATCCTGAGGTCAGCTACAGGATAGTATTTTCCGGAAATAAAGGCTTTTTTAATCAGAAC
>JAFRUW010000218.1 GCA_017438675.1 Oscillospiraceae bacterium
AAAAACCTGTACAGACTGGTCACGAAGAGCCATCTTGAGCATTTTAAGCGCAATCCCATAATCCCCAAAAGCGATATTATAAAATACCGTGAGGGGCTGATAATCGGCTCCGCCTGTGAAGCCGGTGAGGTTTTCCAGCTTGTTTCCGACGGGCGCAGTGTCCTGGAACAGCGGAGGATAGCGTCATTTTACGACTATCTTGAGATCATGCCCCTTGCGAACAACATGTTCATGCTCAGGGGAGAAAGACCGAGAGCGGCGAATACAGATGCGCTGAAGGATTACAACAGGCGGATAATAGAGCTGGGACGGGAGCTTGACAAGCCCGTTGTCGCCACCGGGGACGTTCATTTCCTGGACCCGGAGGATGAGATATACAGGCATATTATCCTCACCGCCAAGGAATTCGACGACGCGGACGAGAGCCTGCCGATCTACTTCAGAACCACCGATGAGATGCTTAAGGAGTTTGACTACCTGGGTGAGGAGCTTGCCCGGGAGGTGGTCATAACGAACCCCAACCGCATCGCTGGTATGTGCGATACGGTTCGTCCTCTGCCTCCGGCAAAAACGCTGTACGCCCCGAAGATCGAGAATTCCGCCCGGGATCTCAGAGACCTTGTCTATTCCAAGATGACGCGGCTCTACGGCGACAATCCGCCGGAGATCGTGAAAAACCGTGTGGATACGGAGCTTCACGATATACTTGACAGAAACTACGACGTCATATACATGAGCGCCCAGAAGCTGGTGGCCGACTCCCTTGAGCACGGTTACCTTGTGGGCTCAAGGGGAAGCGTAGGCTCATCCATCGTGGCATATATGTCGGGGATCACGGAGGTAAACGCCCTTCCCGCCCACTACAGATGCCCCAACTGCCGTCATTCGGACTTTGAGTCCGGCAAGGGTTACGGCTGCGGCGCCGACATGCCGGACAAGGTGTGCCCCGTCTGCGGAACAGAGTACGCAAAAGACGGCTTCGACATTCCCTTTGAGACATTTTTGGGCTTCGGCGGCGACAAGGTGCCGGATATCGACCTGAATTTCTCCGGCGAGTATCAGGCCAGCGCCCATAAGTATACAAACGAGCTTTTCGGCTCCGACCACGTTTTCAGGGCCGGAACCATCGGCACCGTTGCGGAAAAGACGGCTTACGGCTACGTTAAGAAATACGTTGAAACCCTGAATAAGACCATTACCAAAGCGGAGGAAAAGCGCCTTGCCATGGGCTGCGTCGGTGTCAAAAGGACTACCGGTCAGCACCCCGGCGGCCTTGTGGTCATTCCGCAGGATATGGAGATCTACGACTTCTGTCCTGCCCAGCACCCTGCGGATTCCCCGGATTCCGGGATAGTCACCACCCATTTTGAATATCACTGCATGGAGGACAACCTCTTAAAGCTGGACGAGCTTGGTCACGATGACCCAACTATGATAAAGATGCTTGAGGATATGACCGGCGTAAACGCCAAGCTCATCCGCCTCGACGATAAGGAGACCATGGGGATATTCAAATCCGCGTCGCCCCTTGGCCTTACCGATGACGATCCCGTAATCGGAAAAACGGGCACCATCGGCATACCGGAGTTCGGTACGGGGTTTACAAGGCAGATGCTCTGCGATACGACCCCGGAAACCTTTGACACACTTGTGAGGCTTTCGGGCTTCTCCCACGGCACCGACGTGTGGCTGGGGAACGCAAAGGATCTGATCCTCTCCGGCACAGCCTCCATAAGCGACACAATAGGCTGCCGCGACGACATCATGCTGTATCTCATCGGGCGCGGCATGGATGAGCGGCGGGCATTCAAAATAATGGAAAGCGTAAGAAAGGGCAGAGGACTGCCTCCCGGCGCAGAGGACGAGATGAAGGGGATAGATGTGCCCGACTGGTACACCGACTCCTGCAAAAAGATAAAGTACCTTTTCCCGAAGGCCCATGCCGTGGCGTATGTCATGATGGCCTTCAGGATCGCATGGTTCAAGGTCCATGAGCCCATGGCATTCTACAGCGCGTATTTTTACAGGCGCAGCCAGAAGGACAGCTTTGACGCCTCGGTTATGACCATGGGGATTGAAACGGCCCTGGGAAAGATAAACGCCATAAAGAACAGCGCGAATCCCTCCCAGAAGGATCTTGATCTCCTGACCACGCTGGAGGCGTGCTATGAGTTTTACAAGCGGGGCTTCGAATTTGCGCCCATGGATATTTACAAGTCCGACCCGGTGAAATTTGTCATCGACGGCAACAGGCTGATCCCGCCTTTCGTGGCGGTCAGCGGGCTGGGCGAGACCGCGGCCTACGATCTTGCCGAAAAGCGCAGGGGCAGACAGTTTGTGTCCGTGGAGGAGCTTACCTCCGCGTGCTCCAAGTTGTCCAAGACCCATGTGGAGCAGCTTAAAGCGGCGGGGGCCCTTGTGGGACTTCCCGATTCAAGTCAGATGTCATTGTTCTGATCCGACAGATCCGGAGGTGATTTTGTGGAGAAACTCGAACTCAACAGCATATGGAACGGGTGGAAGATCACCCGGGAGCTGGGAAGCGGCGCTCACGGAAGAGTCTTTCTGGCTGAAAAGACCGGTACCGAGGGCGGCATCATGCAGTGCGCCGTAAAGGAGATTCTGATGGCTCCGAGAAAGGAGCCCATCAGCGAGGCAATGGAGTACGGTATCACTGTCGGGGAGCTGGAGGATTACTTTGAGATTTTCAAGGAGAATCTCACTATAGAGCTTGAAAGGTATGCCGGGGTTGAGTCACCCTGCCTCGCAAAATATGAGGAGTGCGAATTTGCTGCGAACGAGGATTTCCCCGGCTGGACGGGCTACGTCAGGCGAGGACTGTTCAAAACCGTTTCGGAGCGCTTTCCCGGCAGAGTCACAGGCGAAAGGGAAGCCGTCCGTATCGGAAAGGATATCTGCAAAGCCCTTATCGAGTATGAGCGGAACGGCCTTGTTCACGGCGGCATCAGTTTAAGCAACATAATGTGGGATGACAGCGGAAGGTTTGTCCTTGTTGACCACGGCATTTCCAAGTGCTCCATTACAGCCGGAACAAGGCTGTTTGATGGCGAAAGAAGCTATGACGCTCCGGAGGTTATCGCAAGACGCAGGTATTCCCACGCCTCCGACATTTATTCACTGGGTATGGCGGTGAGAGCCGCCGCCGACGGCGGTGAGCTGAACGACACATGGCGCATGGCCCTGAGCGGAGGCCTGGTGAATATCATCGAGCGCGCCGCTGCCCAGAGACCGAGAGACAGGTACAGAACGGCGGAAGCCTTCCTTCACGATCTGGAGGAATATGAGAAAACCCTTCCGGCTGACCCGTTTTATGAGGATGAGGAGGAAACCGCCGGGGAACAGAAACAGGAGGCGGAGTTAAGGCCCGATCCCGTTCCCGGTGTGATAGAGCAGGAGGTCAAAGAAGCCGCTGAAGAAACTGAACCGGAAGCCGAAAAAGCTCCGGTGGAGTCTTTGGCCGAAGAACCTGCTGCCGAGGCTGAGACTGCTGCGGCTCCCGAACCGGAAGCCCCGGTCCCGGTGGAACCGGAAGAGAAATCGACCGCCGCCGGTGAGGACGCGCTCGATAAGGCATTCCAGTCGTTTTTCGAGAACGAACCCGGTTCCGAAGAGCCGGAACCGGAAGCGGCGGAAAAGGCGGAACCGGCGGGCAAAGCTATTAAAGATCGCATAATGCCTGTTTTAAACAGATTCAAAACAGATAAGAAGCTGATTGCCGGAGCGGCGGCTGCTCTTGTTGTGATCGCCCTCATCATAGCCCTGATTATTGCGGGGTCAAAATCGGCAAAGAAAAAGGAAAATACCTTGCCCGTTCAGAGCAGTGAAGCTTCACAGCAGTTACCGGAACAGACGGAAGCCTCCGATAACACAGGGGAGTCGAACAGCAATGCGGAGAACGCCGCCGGTCAGAACGAACCGGCTCCCGCTCCCCCTGTTGCAATGGATGGTATAATAGATGTTGACGCCGACGCCGAGCGGCTCAGGGAAGAAGCAGAGGGGGACGAAGGCCTCCTGGACAGTGCTGCTCTCCCGGAGGAATACACCCTGGATTCGGACATAGTTTCCGATGAGAAGCTGGATTCCATGAACAGAACGGAAACGTATCTGTTCCTTGACGAGATATATGCCCGGCACGGCAAGATATTCAAAGACAAGGATATACAGCAGTACTTTGAGAGTCAGGAATGGTATACGCCCGTAACAGCCTCCAGCGAGGAGGTCATAAAGAGCTTCAGCGATACGGAGATGGACAACCTGACAAAGATCGTAACGTATCAGAAATCAAAGGGCTACAGATGATCCGGAATATGCATCATTAAGAAATAAGGCGGTGCAATATGGAACTATACAACATAAATACACCGGAGGGTACCAAAGACAGACTGTTTTCGGAAAGCAGGAGCCGCCGTGAGGTGGAGACCAAGATCACCGGTGTGTTTAAGGAGCACAGTTACAGCGAAATAATCACTCCCGAGGTGGAGTTCTACGACCTGTTTGCACAGACGGGTTATCCCATGCCTCAGGAGTCCATGGTAAAAATTGTTGACAGGAGCGGCAGGATACTTGTAATGCGCCCTGACAACACGACCCCAATCGCAAGGGTCGCGGCGACGAGGCTAAAGGGCAGCGGTGTTCAGAGGCTTTTCTACAATCAGGCTGTTTTCCGCTCCAGCGACGCCCATCACGGCGCGGAGAGCGAAATACCCCAGTGCGGTGTGGAGCTTATAGGTGCAGGCGGTATAGAGGCCGACTGCGAGATGCTGGAGCTCGCGGTGAAGTCCCTGGGCTCCGTGGCGGGGGACAGCTTCCGTATCGAAATGAAGGAGCCCTACTCCCCGGTCTACATGACCTGCATCGAACAAGCGAAAAAGGACCTTCGGGAAAACGTCCGCCCGGAGCTCATGCACCTGCC
>JAFRUW010000219.1 GCA_017438675.1 Oscillospiraceae bacterium
AGTCGGATATCGAGACTCAGAACCAGCTTATCGAGGTGCTCAGGGAGGCGGGGGTAAACGCCACTCAGGCAACCATATCGAGAGATATCAAGGAACTGCACCTTGTGAAGGAGCTGACGCCCTGGGGGGTTTACCGCTATGTGGCAGGCACCGGCGAGGTCACGAATCATTCCAAGCGTCTTCAGACTATTTTCAAGGAATGCGTAACGGGAATAGTCTGCGCCCAGAATATCATCGTGATAAAGACGCTGCCGGGCCTTGCTTCCGCCGCGTGCAGCGCCATCGACAGCATGAATATCAAATCCCTTGCCGGAACTCTGGCCGGGGACGATACCGCTTTCCTTGCGATGCACGATACCGGCAGCGCCGAGCGGATCAGCGAAGAGCTGATGAGTTACCTTTAAAAACGATGAATACCATCGGAGGATGAAACATGCTTCGGCTTCTGCAGATCGAAAACATTGCGATAATCGAAAAAGCTGATATAGAGTTTGAAGCCGGCCTCAACGTGATGACCGGTGAAACAGGCGCGGGCAAATCCATCGTCATAGACTCACTGGGCGCCGTTCTGGGCGACAGAGTCTCACGGGGACTTGTAAGGACGGGGGCCGGTTCGGCCTCGGTGACGGCCGTGTTTTCCGGTGATCTGCCTATGGAGTGGCTTCGTGAAAACGGTATTGAGGCGGAGGATGAGCTTGTCATAACCAGGAAGATTTCCGCGGACGGGAAGAGCCTTGCACGGGTGAACGGCGCGGTGGTGTCGGTGACCCAGCTGCGGGAACTGGGAAGTCAGCTTGTTGACATTCTCGGTCAGAACAGCGGACTGCACCTTCTGGACGAGCGGTTCCATTTAAACTATCTGGACGGTTTCGGTGAAACGGAGGATGAACTCCGGGCCTACAGGGAGGCCTACGGAGAGTACCGTGCCATAGAGAAGGAAATGCGTGACCTCGAGATGGACGAAGGCGAAAAGGAGCGGCGGATCGACTCCCTTAAATACCAGATCGGGGAGCTGGAGTCCGCGAACATCCGTGTCGGCGAGACTGAGGAGCTGGAAGCAAGGCGCGAGCTTCTGCGCAATGCCGGAAAGCTCACAGAGGCGGTAAACGAGGCTTACGCGGCGCTCTACGGCGGCGACATGACGGACGGAGCCGTTTCCCTTATCAGTCAGGCGGAGGGCGCGCTGTCCTCAGCGTCGAGGTATACGGACACGCTGGAGAGCATAGGATCGAAGCTGTCAGAGCTGCGCTATATGGCGGAGGATGCCGCCGAGGAGCTGAGAGGCTTTAAAGACGATCTGTCCTTCTCCCCATGGGAGCTGGACGAGCTGGAAAGCCGCCTTGACATACTTAAAAGGCTGTCCCGGAAATACGGTCCATCCGATACCGATATGTTAGCCTATCTGGACAGTTGCAAAAAAGAGCTGGAAGGTATAGAATATTCCGACGAACGGTTGGGAGAGCTTTCCGTAATGTGCGCCCGAAAGAGGGCGGAGGCGGAAAAGCTTGCTGAAAGGCTGTCCCGGAGCCGCAGGGACGCGGCGGAAAGACTTGAAGTCCGTATCATGGACGAGCTTAGCCAGCTTTCCATGAAGGGCGTTAAATTCAAGGTGGGATTTGAGGAGACCGAACTGAACTCCACGGGTTCCGACGCGGTGTATTTCCTTATGTCAGCAAACGCAGGAGAGACTCCGGGCAGGATAAACAAGATCGCCTCAGGCGGCGAGCTTGCCAGGATCATGCTTGCCATGAAAACCGTCCTTGCCGCGAAGGAGTCCGTCGCTACCATGGTGTTCGATGAGATCGACACCGGGGTTTCCGGTATCGCCGCCCAGAGGGTGGGTGAGAAGCTGGGTGACCTGGGCCGGGACAAGCAGGTCATATGCGTGACCCATCTTCCACAGATCGCAGTCATGGCGGACACCCATTTTGCCATCGAAAAAACGATTTCAGGCGGCAGGACTTTCACGCATATCGACGCGCTGGATGAAAACGGACGTGAAAAGGAGATCGCGCGTCTCACCGGCGGCGAAAACATCACCATAACCACGTTGATCGCGGCGAGGGAGCAGCTTGACGCGGCTCTCTGCTATAAGAATAAAAACAGAGAGGACAGAAACCAATGACATTATTTGACGAACTGAAGGCCAGGGGACTTATTGCTCAGGTCACGGATGAGGAAGAGATCAAGGAGCTTATAAACAACGGCAAGGCGACCTTCTATATCGGCTTTGACCCCACGGCCGACAGCCTCCATGTAGGTCATTTTATGGCCCTTTGCATGATGAAGCGCCTGCAGATGGCAGGCAACAGACCAATCGCACTCCTCGGCGGCGGCACCGGCATGATCGGCGACCCCTCCGGCAGAACCGATATGCGCAAGATGCTCACCGTGGAGCAGATCCAGCACAACTGCGACCGTTTTAAGGAGCAGATGTCCAAATTCATCGATTTCTCCGACGGGAAGGCCCTGATGGTGAACAACGCCGACTGGCTCATGGACCTCAAGTACATCGAAATGCTTCGTGAGGTCGGCGCCTGCTTCTCCGTTAACCGTATGCTCACAGCCGAGTGCTACAAGCAGAGAATGGAGAACGGCCTTTCCTTCCTGGAATTCAACTACATGATCATGCAGAGCTACGACTTCTACGAGCTGTTCAGGAAGTACGGATGCCAGATCCAGTTCGGCGGCGACGACCAGTGGAGCAACATGCTGGGCGGTACGGAGCTCATAAGACGCAAGCTAGGCAAGGACGCTTACGCCATGACCATCACCCTGCTTCTCAATTCCGAGGGCAAAAAGATGGGCAAGACCCAGTCCGGCGCCGTTTGGCTTGACCCGGAGAAGACCAGCCCCTACGATTTCTACCAGTACTGGCGCAATGTGGACGATGCCGACGTCTTAAAGTGCTTAAGGATGCTCACATTCCTGCCCCTCAGCGAGATCGAGCAGATGGAGACCTGGGAAGGCTCTCAGCTCAACCGGGCAAAGGAAATACTGGCGTTCGAGCTTACAAAGCTTGTCCACTCCGAGGCGGAGGCGGCCAAGGCTCAGGAGACGGCAAGGGCCCTCTTCGGCGGCGGCTCAAATTCCGACAATATGCCCACATGGGAAGCGGCCGCGGAGGATCTTGCCGACGGCAGGATCGACATCCTTTCCGTCCTTGTAAAGAGCGGCCTGTGCCCCTCCAAGAGCGAGGCGAGACGTGCCGTTCAGCAGGGCGGCGTTGAGGTGGACGGTGCGAAGATCAGCGAGTTCACGGCATCCTTTGACGGAGAAACGCTGAAAAACGGCATTGTTGTCCGGCGCGGCAAGAAGAACTACAGAAAGGCAGTCCTGAAATAGTATAGACAGAAAGGCGGCAAGGGAAACCCCTTGCCGCCTGCAGACTGTAGACAAACCCGGTTTACGAGAAAAAGCTTCGCAGAATTTCGCCGCAAGGCGAAACAGATTTGAATCTCATTTTTCCCGGGAGCATGTATCACGGGAAAAATACAGGAAAGCCGCAAACGTGCAAATTGAATTATCCTCTTTTCATAATTCAAATCAATTCAATTTGTG
>JAFRUW010000220.1 GCA_017438675.1 Oscillospiraceae bacterium
CACGATCCTGCCCACGACTGTATAAGCGTCCCGGAAGGGGAGCCCCTTCTTCACCATGTAGTCGGCACAGTCCGTGGCGTTTATAAAGCCTCTCGCCGCCGCAAGCCGCATGTTTTCACGGTTGACTGACATGGTGGCGATCATGGCGGTGAAGACGGGGAGGCACTTTTTTACGGTGTCCACGGCGTCGAAAACCTGTTCCTTGTCCTCCTGCATGTCCTTGTTATAGGCTAAGGGCAGGGCCTTCATAACTGTGAGGAAGCCCATGAGGCTGCCGTAAACGCGGCCGGTCTTGCCTCTTACAAGCTCCGCAATGTCGGGGTTCTTCTTCTGGGGCATGATGGAGGAGCCGGTGGAATAGGCGTCGTCCAGCTCCACGAATTTGAACTCCCAACTGCACCACATGATGATCTCCTCGGAAAACCGGGAGAGGTGCATCATGAGGATGGACAGGTCGGAGAGTATCTCAATGGCGTAATCGCGGTCGGAAACGCCGTCGAGACTGTTCTCGCAGACCCGGTTGAAGCCCAGCTCGTCGGCCACAAAACGGCGGTCGATGGGATATGTGGTGCCGGTGAGGGCGCCTGAGCCCAGAGGAAGCTCATCCATGCGGACAAGGCAGTCCTCAAGGCGGAGAACGTCACGTCTTAACATGTTGGCGTAGGCCATCATGTAGTGGGCGAAGGTGGTGGGCTGTGCCCGCTGAAGATGGGTATAGGCGGGCATGATGGCGTCGGTGTTCTTCTCCGCAATGGAGAGGATAGCCTCAATGAGACCGAGAACAAGTCCCCGTATCTCCGCCACCTGATTCTTCATATACATGCGGAAGTCCAGGGCCACCTGATCGTTGCGGCTCCTTGCCGTGTGGAGACGCTTGCCCGCGTCACCTATGCGGCGGGTAAGCTCCGCCTCAACGCACATGTGGATATCCTCGTCCTCAATTTTAAAGGGGATTTTGCCCGCTTCCATATCGGCGAGAATGTCCCCCAGCGCGGCGATGATCTTCTCAGCGTCCTCACTTGGGATAATACCCTGCCTGCCCAGCATTTTCGCGTGGGCCATACTGCCGGTTATGTCCTCTTTGAACATCCGCTTGTCAAAGGTGATGGAGGCGTTCAGCTCATCCACCAGCCTGTCTGTGTTCTTGTCAAATCTTCCTGACCAAAGCTTCATAGCCGTCTCCGATCTGTTGTGTTGTTTTTTTTGTTGATTTATAGCGCTTATTATTTTCACGCCTGCGCGGCGGGCGGTTACTTTCTCTTGTGAGATAGTAACCAAAGCACACCAAAGGCGTTCCCCCTTTGGAAACTCCCTGGTGGAAAACACGGTTTCCTCCGGTCGTGAAATGTATTGTACGTATACGGTGGCGCGGAGTCCCTAAACCTTGATAGGTTGTGCGTCTAACGTCCGCTGAACGCTCCTGCTCAGTCATAGGAGAGTCGGCACACTAAATTCTACCAACGCATGGAGCGGCTGAGCGAGTTAGACGCAGGCAGTATCAGATGCGCTTTCTACCGTTTTCGCCGATGGTTATTCTGTGGCTGCGCCTTGCGTTTCAGGGAAAGGATTCAAAAGGAAAACGGCATAAAAAGCCGTTGTCCTTTTGTCGCCTCTTTCCCCCATTTCTGGCGAAACAGAAATGGGGTGCCCACGCGGCATGAGCGGTTGAAAAAATACGATTTACTGGGAAATCATATTCAAAAGAACTTATATCAAAATACTGCATCAGGGGGCGGAGATTTCCGCCCCCTTTGTATTAAGATTCGGGATGTTATTTGCCCTCTCTCATCTGCTTTGCAAGAGCCTGGACCTTTACCGGGAGACCGAAGAGATTGATGAATCCCGCGGAATCGGTCTGATCGTAATCGCTCTCGCCGAAGGAGGCCAGATCCTCGCTGTACAGGCTGTAGGGACTCCAGACGCCGGCGTTTATCATGTTGCCCTTGTAGAGCTTCAGCTTAACCTTGCCGGTGACGGTCTCCTGAGTCTTGTCCACGAATGCGGCAAGCGCCTCGCGGAGGGGGGTGAACCACAGTCCGTTGTATACAAGATCGGCGTACTTTAAAGCCACCTGAGCCTTATAGTGAGCTGTCTCCTTGTCGAGGGTGATGGTCTCAAGCACCTGATGGGCGTAGTAGAGAATGGTGCCGCCCGGGGTCTCATAGACGCCGCGGCTCTTCATACCGACCAGTCTGTTCTCAACGATGTCCAGAAGGCCGATGCCGTTGGCGCCGCCCAGCTCGTTCAGCTTGTAAATGATGTCAACAGCCTTCATCTTCTCGCCGTCAACAGCCACGGGAACGCCCTTTTCGAACTCGATCTCAACGTATGTGGGCTCGTCGGGAGCCTGTTCGGGGGAAACGCCAAGCTCCAGGAAGCCTTCCTTGTTGTATGTGGGCTCGTTGCCCGGATTCTCAAGGTCAAGGCCCTCATGGGAGAGATGCCACAGGTTCTTGTCCTTGGAGTAGTTGGTCTCACGGTTTATCTTCAGGGGGATGTTGTGAGCCTCGGCGTACTCGATCTCTTCCTCACGGCTCTTGATGTCCCACTCACGCCAGGGGGCGATAATGGTCATGTTGGGGGCGAAGGCCTTGATGGTCAGCTCGAAGCGGACCTGATCGTTGCCCTTGCCGGTGCAGCCGTGGCAGATGGCGTCGGCGCCCTCTTTAAGGGCAATCTCAACGATACGCTTTGCAATGATGGGGCGGGCGAAGGAGGTGCCCAGAAGGTACTCCTCATACTTTGCGCCGGCCTTCATTGTGGGGATTATGTATTCATCCACGAATTCCTCTTTCAGGTCCTCGATATAAAGCTTTGACGCGCCGGTGGCAAGGGCCTTTTCCTCAAGACCGTCAAGCTCCGTACCCTGACCCACGTCGCCGGAGACGGCAATGACCTCACAGCCGTAGTTCTCCTTGAGCCAGGGGATGATGATGGATGTATCAAGACCGCCGGAATAGGCGAGTACACATTTCTTGATCTGCTTTTTCATTATTTCATTCCTCCGAAAGTATATTTTTGCTTTATGGGAAGAGTATAGCATTATATGAATTATTATGCAAGAGCAATCTGACAAATATTTATCCAAACTTTAAGAGTTTTTTACCTCATATTTAGTGAAAATGCAATAAACGATGAATACTATTCATAAATATTGTGAATAATATTCGTTTTCGACATTCCTGTGGCATTATTTTGACCGATGTGGTATACTGCTGAAGTGCGAAAGGCGGTTTATGATATGAATGATATAAACATAATCGACGTGCGCGTTCACCCCGGGGACAGCGGTTTTCTCATTGACGACGGCGAGACCGCAGTGCTCTGGGACTCCGGTTTTGCCTTCACGGGATATAATCTCGCGGAGAATATCGGGCGCGTGCTGGGGGACAGGAAGCTGGACTGTATTTTCCTCTCCCACTCTCATTACGACCATGTCCTCGGCTCTGCCTATGTGCTGAGGAGATACCCGGAGGCAAAGGTCGTGGCGGGGGAGTATACACAGAGGATCTTTGCAAAGCAGTCGGCAAGGGACACCATGCGCCGTCTGGACAGGAGCGTTGCCGCCGCCTACGGGAAAAGCGGCTATGAGGATCTCGTCGATGAGATCAGGGTGGACATCCCGGTAAAGGACGGCGACACCGTTGAGACCGGGAAGATGCGCTGGCGGGTCGTTGCGCTGCCCGGTCACACCAAATGCTCCGTGGGATTTTTTGAGGAGAGCCGGAAGCTCCTTTTGGGCAGTGAGACATTGGGGAATTACGACGGAGAAAACGCCATAATACCGGCGTATCTCGTGGGTTACCAAATGACGCTGGACTCCATCGAAAAGGCGAAAAAGCTGGGTGCGGAAAGCGTTCTGCTCCCACATTACGGCCTGATCCGCGGAGAAAGGGTGCGGTGGTATTTTGAGAACATCGGTCCCGAGGCGGTGAGCATAGCGGAGGCTTTCAGGTCGCTTATCGAGGCCGGGGCATCGGACGAGGAACTCAAACAGTACTACAAGGACAGGTACTATCACGGGATCATCAGGGTCAGCTATCCCGAGGAAGCCATGGAGCTGAACACCGGGATTCTGGCTCAGTTAATCCGGCGGGAGCTTTGCAGGTAAATAAAACCCTCTGTCAAAAAAAGACAGAGGGTTTGAGCATGTCGACAAAGTCGACATGCTTCAAAACAAATCTTGCGATTTGTTTTGAGTAGGGGTTATGCGCCGCTGCATCGCACAAATTGAATTGATTGAAACAATAAATAAAGGATAATTCAATTTGCACGTTTGCGGCTTTCCTGTATTTTTCCCGTGATACATGCTCCCGGGAAAAATGGATTTAAATTTGTTTCGCCCTTTGGGCGAAATTCTGCGAAGCTTTTTCTC
>JAFRUW010000221.1 GCA_017438675.1 Oscillospiraceae bacterium
GAGTGCCGCGGTATCGTAATCTATAACCTCGTTCACCGCGGCCATAACGCCCATCTTGATGAGCTTCTTGATGACCTCGGCGCTGGTCTTTTTCATTCTCTGGGACAGCTCGCCCACGGTGATCTCGTCGGGGATGCGGACCTTGAGGGGAGCCTTTTTGGCAACCTCAAGCTGGAGGCGCTGCATCTTTTCCCGCTCCTCCTGACGGCGCTTTGCGCTGCTCTGCTGACCGCCGCCTCTCTGGTTCTTCTTGCCGATCTTTTCCTTGCCGCGCTTCATATTCTGGGCGCGCTCGGGAACCAGATTGTCAAGGCGTTCGTCGTACTTGTCTATATTTATAGTAACGCCGGATGTGTCGATAACGCGCCTCTGGGGCACTCTCTTTGTGGGCGCGGAAGCGTTCTGCTGGGGCTTCTGAGCAGGCTGCTTCTCGGGCGTCTTCACGGCTTCCGGCTTCTTTTCAGCCTGGGGAGCCTTTTTCTCGGGCTCTGCCTTCGGCTTATCGGCGGGCTTTTCGGGCTGCTTCTCGGGAACCTTCTCGGGCGCCTTTTCCGCCTTGGGCTCATCCTTCCTTACGGACTCGTAAAGCTCCGCAACATTGGCCACCTGATGATGCTGGGTAAGATACTCGAATATCAGATCCAGTTCACTCTCCTCCAGAACCTGCATGTGATTCTTGGGAGTGGTAGCGTACTCGGTAAGGATATTCGCGATAGTCTTGGAATTTGTCTTAAAATCCTTAGCCACCTCGTGGACTCTGTACTTAATCATCATACTCATATATTCTGCCTCCTCTTACCCGTTTTAGACTTCTGACCGTCTTTCATCTTTTTCCTTCTGGCAAACCGTTCCGCCTTGAGTCTGAGCTGTTCCTCCAGCTCGTCGTATCCTCCGGACTCCCCGTTCAGCTTTTCCACAAAGGCCGCCGCCATACCCATATCGGTTATGGCCGCGATGGCCACGTTTCCGCGGCCGGTGATCTCTCCCAGATCCGCCTTTGCCGCGTTCAGCGTGATGCGGGGTATATCCTTCTCTTCGGAAAGGTATTCGGCGCGCCGCATAACGTAGTCACCCGCGTCGGACGCGGTGATAATAAGCCGCGCTTTCTTTGTCATGGCGGCGGTGGTGACTGTCTCCTCACCTATTGCCAGTCTGCCCGATTTTTTCACAATTCCTAAGAATCTCGTACTGTTATTCATCTCCTGCCTCCATTTCACGGGACAGGTTTTCATAAATCTCATCCGGTATCTTCACGTCAAAGGCACGCTCAAAGGCCCGGGACTTTATGGCCCGTCTGAGACATTCCGCGTCAGGACATACATATGCGCCCCGGCCGGATTTCTTACCTTTAAAGTCTATGCTGATCTCCCCCTCCGGGGATCTGACAACGCGGATAAGCTCCCTTTTCGGTTTCATTTCACGGCAGCCGGTACACTGCCTCATAGGTATTTTTTTGTTCACGACTGCCTCCTTTCTTATGTCAAAAGCGCCGCTGCAGCGCACAAATCGAATTGATTTGGATTATTAATATAAGGATAATTCAATTTTCGGGTTTACGGCTTTCCCGTCTTATTCCGTCAGTGCGGCGAGGTCGGATTTGATGTCGATCTTGAAGCCCGTGAGTCTTGCCGCAAGGCGTACGTTCTGGCCTTCCTTGCTGATGGCCAGTGAAAGCTGGCTGTTGGGAACCACAACTCTGAAGCTTTTTTCCTCTACCATTTCGACGCTGATAACATCAGCCGGCGCGAGAGCCGCTGCGACAAATGTCTCCGGTGTCTCGGAATAGTTTACGATATCGATCTTCTCGCCGCCCAGCTCGTTGACTATGGCCGCCACTCTGCCGCCCTTGGGGCCGACACAGGCGCCGATAGGCTCCACATTGGGGTCGTTGGACATGACAGCGATCTTCGTTCTGCTGCCGGCTTCTCTTGCGATGCTCTTGATCTCAACAATGCCGTAAAAAATCTCGGGGACTTCCAGCTCAAAGAGGCGCTTTACAAGTCCCGGATGGGTACGGGAGATCATGACCTGGGGGCCGCTTGTGGCCTTGCGGACCTCGATGACGTAGACCTTGATCCTGTCGCCTTCCTTGATGGGCTCGCCGGGGATGCGCTCACCGGGGGACATGTGGGCCTCGGTATACTCGGAATTGGAGCTGATCTTGATGGAGACGCTGCCGGTGCGGGGATCGATCCTGGAAACCACGCCCGTAAGGATCTCGTGCTCCTTGGAGGTGAACTCCTCGTAGACTATGCTGCGCTCCGCCTCGCGGATGCCCTGGATAATGACCTGCTTCGCCGCCTGAGCCGCGATCCTGCCGAACTTCTTTGTCTCAACGGTGACGTTGACAACGTCGCCCACCTCGGCCTTGGGAGAGATTTTTCTCGCCTGCTGAAGAGTAAGCTCCACCGCGGGCTCCTCCACCTCTTCCACAACGGTCTTCATTATATACATGTCGATCTTGTTTTTCTTCTCATCTATATCCACACGGCAGTGCTCCGCCGCGGCGGGATTGTCCTTCTTCAGTGCGGCAAGGAGAGCCTGATTGATCTTATCAAGCATATAATCCTTGGGTATTCCCTTTTCCTTTTCAAGATCCGCTATAGCTGCAAAAAACTCGGCATTCATTGTCCTTGACCATTCCTTTCTGATTGGGATTTCTTATTCTATACGAAGGCGCACACCGGCGACCTCGGTTTTTTCAAATCTCTTTACCGTTCCGTTTACATCAAGCTCCACCGCGCCGTCATCGTATCCGGCGAGATGGCCTGTGTACGACTTCCTGCCGTCCACGGCTTTGTAGAGCTTCACTTCCGCGAAGCTGCCCATGAACCGATCGAAGTCCGACGGTCTTTTGAGCTGCCGCTCCGCCCCGGC
>JAFRUW010000222.1 GCA_017438675.1 Oscillospiraceae bacterium
ACAATAGTTGCGGCGGTTGCTCTCCTTATCACCGGCGCCGCGTCAGCGGATTACAATCCCATCTCCGCCGAGCAGAAGGCTGAGGCTGAGGCGCAGATCACCACCGACGTTTACTGGACCCAGTTCGGCCACAAATACCACCTGAACGCCGACGAGGAAGCGGGCTGCCCCTACATCCGTTCCTCCAGCACCCTTTACAAGGGCAGCGTCACCGAGGCCATCGAGGCGGGCCGTACAGCTATCTGCTCCTACTGCGCATCCCACTACGCGGAGGAAATGGGTCTTCAGCTTGAGGATCTGAACGTGGAGGACATGGCGGCAGTGGAGGAAGAGCTTGCCAATGCCGCAATCTTCATGTATACCAAATAAGGAGGATACTGACATGGCATTTGATCTCAATTCCATCGGAAGCCTTATCTCCGGCGGCGGCCTGTCCGCCATCAGCAGGCGTGCGAGAGTCAACAAAGAGGACGTTGCGAAGGTCCTTTCCGCAGGCATTCCCGCTCTTGTGGGCGGTATGCGCCGCAACGCCGGCGCTGAGGAAGGCGCCGCCTCCCTCACTCAGGCACTGGCGGACCACAGCGTGGACGATACGTCCAATCCCGGCGCTTTTCTTAAAAACTCCGATCTTAAGGACGGCAAAAAGATCCTGGGCCACGTTCTTGGCAGCGATCAGAAGGCCCTTGTTGACCAGATTGCCGACGCTTCCGGCGTCACAAAGGGCAAGACCACAACGATCCTGGCCCTTGTAGCGCCCCTGCTCCTGTCCCTTCTGGGCAGTCAGAACAGCAGCAACAACTCTTCCGGCGGCCTTCTGGGCCTTTTGGGCGGCCTTCTTGGCCTGGGAGGAAACAGTCAGCCCGCTGTTCAGCAGCCTGTTGTTCAGCAGCCCGTTCAGCAGAGCTCCGGCGGCCTCCTCAGCGGCCTCTTCGTCGGCGGTCAGCCCGCTCAGCAGCAGGGTCTCGGCGGCGGCCTTCTGGGTTCCCTTCTGGGCGGCAGCTCCGACAGCAACGCTTCCCTGGCGTCCGGCCTGTTTTCATCCCTCATGGGCGGCGGTCAGTCGGCGGCACAGCCCCAGCAGAATACGATCCAGATCGGCACCCAGCCCCAGGCGCAGCCCCAGCAGGAGGAACAGTCCGGCGGCGGCTTCCTTGACGGCTTCCTGAACCTTTTCCGTTGATTTTTGTTAAATACTGCCCTCCCGAAGGGCGATATTCTTCATAGTATTTCCTTTACTATGTCTGCACACGAAAGGCCCTCTGCTTCTCCGGCGGAGGGCCTTTTCCTGCGAAAAACGAAAAACTGCGCCTCCCGGGGCGATTGTGATTGTAATTTCCCCGCCGATGCGGTAGAATAGAGGCAACAAAGCAAAAAGGATGAATAACGAACATGTCAGATATTATACTGCTTAAACAGGGTGAAATAGTATTAAAAGGGCTGAACCGCCGCAGCTTTGAAATAAAGCTCATGAGCAATGTCCGCCGCAGGCTCAAACCCTTCGGCAATTTCAGGGTCTACACAGTTCAGTCCACGGTGTATGTGGAGCCGGAGGATGATAACTGTGATATGGACGGGGCTTTCGAAGCGGTAAAGACGATTTTCGGCGTCGCCTCCGTGAGCCGGGCCGCAGCCTGCGACAAGGACAAGGACGCCATATTTGAGACGGCGAAGGAGTACCTTCGTGACGAAATGCTGGCGGCACGGTCCTTCAAGGTGGAGTCCAAGCGCTCCGACAAGCGTTTCCCCATGACCTCCATCCAGCTCTCCCAGTACGTGGGCGGCCTTCTGGCGGAGGAATTCCCCCACATAAAGGTGGATGTTCACAACCCCGAGCTGGTGGTGAATCTGGAAGTCCGGGACTACGCCGCATACGTCCACGGCCCCAATATCAAGGGTGCCGGCGGTATGCCCGTGGGAGCCAACGGCAGGGTGGTGTCCCTCCTCTCCGGCGGCATCGACAGTCCCGTGTCCACCTATCTCGCGGCGAAAAGGGGCGTTCAGATCATACCCGTACACTTTTTCTCCTTCCCCTATACATCCCAGCAGGCCAAGGAGAAGGTCCTGGAGCTGGCGCAGATACTCACCAAGTACTGCGGCAGACTCATGGTGGAGATAGTCCCCTTCACTCACATTCAGGAGGAGATCAGGGACAAGTGCCCGGAGGAGTATTTTACGGTTATCATGCGCCGGTTCATGATGCGCATTTCCCAGCGGATCGCCGATATGAACGGCTGCGCCGCCATGATCACCGGTGAAAATCTTGGCCAGGTGGCAAGCCAGACCATGGAGGCCATGATGGCAACGGAGGCCTGCGCCAGAGTGCCCGTCCTGCGTCCCCTTATCTGCTTTGATAAGAAGGAGATCGTGGAGATCGCAAGAAAGATCGGCACCTTCGAAACATCCATTCTCCCCTATGAGGACTGCTGCACAGTCTTTACACCAAAGCATCCCAGGACAAAGCCCCGCCTTGAGGACGTGGAAAAGGCGGAGGAACCCCTGGACATCGACGGACTTGTGGAGGAAGCGGTTCAGAACATCGAGAGGATAACCCTTAATTAAATGCAAAATTCAGAATGAAAAAATGAAGAATTAATTTAAATTTCATTGTTAATTTGGCAATCGGAGGCGATCACATGGAGCACATAGCTGAAATCATATCCGTCGGGACGGAGCTGCTTCTGGGCAGCACCACCAACACCGACGCCAGAGATATTTCAATAATGCTGTCTGAGATAGGCATAAACGTCTATTACCACACGGTGGTGGGGGACAATCCCGGCCGTCTCAAGGCGGCGGTGGCCATTGCCAAAAGCCGGGCTGATATCATTATAACCACCGGCGGCCTGGGCCCCACCTGCGACGATCTCACGAAACAGACCCTTGCCGAGGCCTTCGGCATAAGGCTTATATTCAGCGAGGAGGAGGCCGACCGCATCCGCAGTTATTTTGAGCGCCGGCTTTCCAACACCCACATGACGGAAAACAACCTTCAGCAGGCGTACCTGCCCGAGGGCTGCACCGTGTTCCACAACGAATGGGGCACTGCTCCCGGCTGCGCCTTTGTTTCTGACGGCATCACGGTGATGATGCTCCCCGGACCCCCCAGGGAGTGCATCTCCATGTTCCGCCACTGCGCCGTCCCGTATCTCAGAAGCATGTCCGACTCCGAGATCCGCTCCCACAACATCCGTATATTCGGTATGGGGGAAAGCGCCGTTGAGGACAAGCTCCGCCCCATGATGCTGAGGATGGAGAATCCCACCCTTGCGCCTTACGCCAAGGAGGGGGAAGTCATGCTCCGGGTCACCGCCAAGGCAGAAACCGGGGAGGAGACCGACAGACTCATGGAGCCGGCTGTCGAAGAGGTGCGGAAGATACTGGGTGATGTGATTTACGGCATCGATGTGAACAGCCTTGAGGAGACCGTCATAGGGCTCCTTCTGGAAAAGGATCTGACCATCTCCGCCGCGGAATCATGTACCGGGGGCATTCTGGCAAAGCGCCTTACGGACATACCCGGCGCCTCGGGAGCCTTTATGGGCGGCGGCGTCACCTATTCCAACAACGCGAAGTACGAGCTGGCGGACGTTGACCCCGAGTTCCTGGCGGAATACGGTCCATATAACAAAGAAACCGCCGTTATGATGGCGGAAGGCATTAAAAACCGGCTTGATACCGATCTGGGCATCGGCATAACGGGGCTTGCGGGTCCCGGCTCCGACGATACGGATCTCATCCCCGGCACCGCATTTGTGGCCCTTGCCACCCCGGACGGAACCTTTTCACGGAGCCTGCAGCTGGGAAACGGCAGGGAGCGGATACGCACCATGGCGGCAAACCACGCCCTTGACATGGTGAGAAGGTACCTCACGGGACTGCCTATCGAATTATAATCAACATACGTAAAAATCCCCTGCGGTTGAGTTCCGCAGGGGATTCGTGTTTTTTATTAACTATAGCTATTTGATGAGCTTTGCCACCACAACGAATCTGCCGTCATCGGTGTAGTAATCGCAGGTGGAAAGGGAGATCAGCTTGTCGCCGTAGGTAATGTCAACACCCGTGTCGTAAAGCTGAAGCTCCTTGATATTATTCACGTAATCGTTGAATTCCGCCTCATTGGAGGAACCGTAGAAGTGATAATATCTGAAGCCTTCCTCGTTCTGGAAGCGGATATAGGATCTGAAAACACACACCACCTGATACAGATGCTGTTCGTAAAGGCTGTCGAAGTGTATGTACTGGTGATCCTCCCAGAAGGACTTGTCGGCATAGTCGCTGAGGGTGCCGAACATGGTCCCGTTGTGCATGTTGTGACCGTAGATGATCTGATTGTCGCCCTCTGCGGGGTCGCAGTTGGCGTCGATAAAGAGCATTCCCGCGGTGGCGTCATTCCCGTCAAAGTCACGGCGGAGGTAATACTCGGGGTCTTCGGGGGTGTACATCACCGGATAATCTATGACCATGCCGGTTATGCTCAGCCAGCCGTACATGTCCGGATTCTGTTCGGAAAGGGCCTTGTACTTATCAAGCACCACCGGCTCCGCCGGCTCAACCACAAGTGCCTCCGGCTCCTCGTAAATGGTGGTTTCCAGAGGCGCTTCCGCCACGGTTTCCGACAGCTTTGCCAGATTCTGCTTTTCCTTGAGCTGCTGGAAATATATGGAACCGAATTTGAATGCCGCGAGGGCGAATATCCCCAAAAACAGGAGCAGGAAAATGATCCACACCACGGTTTTGCCGCTGCCGTAGTTGTAGTTCTGCTTCTTTGTTTCCTTCTGACGCTGCTTTCGTTTTTTATGTGCGTCCTTTTCCTGCTGTTCCACCAGGGAGGGAGGCGCCCAGGAAGGCGGTGCCTCTC
>JAFRUW010000223.1 GCA_017438675.1 Oscillospiraceae bacterium
CCGGAAATGGTGGGCGAGGTCCTTGAAGTCATGAAGCAGCTTGCGAAGGAGGGGACTACCATGGCGGTAGTTACCCACGAGATGGGCTTTGCGAAAGAAGTCGGTTCCCGTGTCATTTTTATGGACGGCGGCAGAATCGTTGAGGAAGGAACTCCCGAAGAGCTGTTCGGGAACCCCAAGAGCGAAAGGCTTAAAGCCTTCTTAAAAAAAGTATTGTAGACTATCCGAACCTTTCCGAACCGGGCACCTGGCGCCCGGTTCGTTTTTTGCCCGGAAGCAGGAAAAACCCGGAAATAAAACCTGCCTTCAGGCCGCAAAATCGCCCGGCGGTGAGGGCGGATACGGGCAAACGATGCGACTTGTCGGAAATAATCATAAAATCTTTTTAATAAGTTCAAAGTTTGGCAAAAAAATATAATGGATTTGAATTTTTTTACTTGAAATATTTTACAAATGGTTGTAAAATACTCTTTGGCATTAGACTTGGATATTAAAGGTCGAATGGAAACAACTCATGTATATTATTATTACAAATCAGCTATAAACAGGAGGAAATGAAATGAATTACAACAAGAAATCCGTACAGGACATCGACGTAAACGGCAAAAAGGTTTTGCTGCGCTGCGATTTCAATGTTCCCCTCGACAAGGAGACCGGTGAGATCACAGATAACAAGAGAATCATTGCTGCTCTTCCCACCATCAAGTATCTGCTCGAGAACAACGCAGCTGTTATCGCCTGCTCTCATCTGGGCAGACCCAAGGGTGAGTTTATCCCCTCCCTTTCCATGGCTCCCGTAGCAGCCGCTCTCTCCGAGCTTCTGGGCGTTCCCGTAATCGCCGCCAAGGACGTTATCGGTGAGGACGCAAAGGCAAAGGCCGCCGCTCTCCAGCCCGGTCAGATCATGCTTCTCGAAAACGTACGTTATCACAAGGAAGAGACAAAGAACGATCCCGAGTTCGCGAAGGAACTGGCTTCCATGGCTGAAATCTATGTTTCCGACGCTTTCGGTACAGTTCATCGCGCTCATGCCACCACAGAGGGTGTTTCCCACTATCTGCCCGCAGTCTGCGGCTTCCTGGTAGAGAAAGAGCTTAAGGTTCTGGGCGGCGCTCTTGACGAGCCCAAGCGCCCCTTCGTGGCTATCCTCGGCGGCTCCAAGGTATCCGACAAGCTGGGCGTTATCTCCAACCTCCTGGAGAAGGCCGATTCCCTTCTCATCGGCGGCGGCATGGCTTACACCTTCATCAAGGCTCAGGGCGGCACCATCGGCAAGTCCCTCTGCGAGGATGACAAGCTTGACTACGCACTCGAGATGATCGAGAAGGCAAAGCAGAACGGTGTAAAGCTGCTTCTTCCCACCGACACAGTCGCAGGCGCTGAGTTCTCTCCCGACGCTGAGCCTGTTGTCGTTGAGACAATGGCTATCCCCGACGAGCTCATGGGTATGGATATCGGACCCAAGACCCGCGAGGTTTACGCGGACGAGGTCAAGAAGGCTGCTACAGTAGTCTGGAACGGACCTATGGGCGTATTTGAGTTCGACAACTATGCAAACGGCACCATCGCTGTTGCAAAGGCTCTTGCTGAGTCCGATGCATTTTCCATCATCGGCGGCGGCGACTCCGCTGCGGCTGCAAAGAAGTTCGGCCTTGCCGATCAGATCAGCCACATTTCCACCGGCGGCGGCGCTTCCCTTGAGTTCCTCGAGGGCAAGGAGCTTCCGGGCGTAGCATGCCTCCTGGATAAGTAAGATAGGTCGCTTCTCCAAAACGCTGCACACCGCCTCGCCGGATCTTTTTCCGCAGCTCTTTGTGAAGAAAACTTGAAATATATTGGCATTATTCCCGCGTTTTCTGCACTTCGATCTGCGAAAAAATCTCTCGCCGATACGGTATACATCGTTTTCTCGAAGCTCCCGTTTGTATAATACCCAGCTAAAAATAAGAGTAATAAAAAAATATAGGAGACACATAGAATGAACAGAAAATACCGTAAAACAATCATTGCAGGCAACTGGAAAATGAACATGGTTGCATCACAGGTCAAGCCCTTCGCAGATGAACTCAAGGCATTAAGTCCCCGTCCCAAGTGGTGTGAAACCGTTGTTTGCGTTCCCTTCGTGAACGTTCCCGCTGCTATCAAGGCGTTCAAGGATTCCAGAGTTGCCATCGGCGCCGAGAACCTGAACGAGAATGCAAAGGGCGCTTACACCGGCGAAGTCAGCGCTGACATGCTGGCTGATCTGGGCGTAAAGTACGTCATCATCGGCCATTCCGAGAGAAGACAGTATTACGGTGAGACCGATATCAGCGTCAACAAGAAGGTCCATGCCGCTCTGGGCGCAGGCCTCCAGCCCATCGTATGCGTAGGCGAAAGCCTTGAGCAGAGAGAGCTTGGCATCACTATCGAGCTGATCACCCTCCAGGTAAAGACCGCTCTGGCAAACGTTCCCGCCGAGAAGATGAGAAAGGTAGTCATCGCTTACGAGCCTATCTGGGCCATCGGCACAGGCAAGACCGCTACCGCAGAGCAGGCAAATGAAGTCTGCTCCGCTATCAGAGCCGTCATCCGCAGCCTCTACGGCGCAAGGATCGCAAGAGCCGTTACCATCCAGTACGGCGGTTCCATGAACGACAAGAATGCTGCAGAGCTTCTTGCTCAGCCCGACATCGACGGCGGCCTCATCGGCGGCGCATCCCTCGTTCCCGCTAAGTTCTCCGCTATCATTGATGCTGCCAATCAGGAATAATTGATATGAAAACACCTACTACCTTAATCATAATGGACGGTTACGGCCTCGCGCCGGAGACCGACATCAATGCCGTATACGTGGCAAAGACTCCGTTCCTGGACAAGCTTTTCGCAACCTGTCCCAACACTCAGCTTCAGGCCTCCGGTGAGGACGTAGGTCTTCCCGCCGGCCAGATCGGCAACTCCGAAGTGGGTCACACCAACATCGGCGCCGGCAGAGTCGTTTTCCAGGAGCTTCCCAAGATCTCCCGCGCCATTAAGATGGGCACGTTCTTCGAGAATGAGGCTTACAACTGGGCTATCGACGAGTGCATTGCCAACGGCACCGCCCTTCATCTTATGGGTCTTATGTCCAACGGCGGCGTTCACAGCCACAACACCCACACCTGGGCGTTTCTGGAGCTGGCAAAGCGCAAGGGTCTTGACAGGGTCTACATCCACTGTTTCATGGACGGCCGTGACGTTCCTCCTTCCTCCGGCAAGGGCTTCATCGAGGAGTGCGTGGCAAAGTGCGAGGAGATCGGCGTGGGCAAGATCGCCGTCATCTCCGGCCGCTTCTACGCCATGGACAGAGACACCCGCTGGGAGCGTGTTGAGCAGGCTTACAACGCCATCGTAATGGGCGAGGGTCCCTACAATCCCGACCCCGTTGACGTTATGGCAAAGTCCTACGAAGAAGGCATCACCGATGAGTTCGTGATCCCCACTGTGGTTGACCGCGAGGGCATGGTGAAGGAAGGCGACTCCATCATCTTCACAAACTTCAGACCTGACAGGGCCCGTGAGATCACCAGAACCTTTGTCGATCCCGCCTTTGACGGTTTTGTCCGCAAGAAGGGCTATTTCCATGTGAACTACGTCTGCACCACCCAGTACGACGCCAAGATGCCCAATGTCCGCATAGCTTATCCTCCCGAGAGGCTTTCCAACAACTTCGGCGAAATCCTCAGCAAGCTGGGCCGCACTCAGCTCAGGATCGCGGAGACAGAGAAGTACGCCCATGTGACGTTCTTCTTCAACGGCGGTGTGGAGCAGCCCTATGAAGGCGAGGAC
Organism: Oscillospiraceae bacterium; assembly: GCA_017438675.1. GTDB lineage: Bacteria > Bacillota > Clostridia > Oscillospirales > Oscillospiraceae > SIG495. Next base: position 3,808 of record JAFRUW010000223.1, read on the forward strand.
AGAGTCCTTGTTCCCTCCCCGAAGGAGTACCCCACCTACGATCTCATCCCCGAGATGAGTGCCTATAAAGTCACCGATGCTGTGTGCGAGAGGATCGAGAGCGGCAAGTATGACGTCATTATCCTGAACTTC
>JAFRUW010000224.1 GCA_017438675.1 Oscillospiraceae bacterium
CGTCAACGCGCTCAAGCTCATGGCGCTCATGCAGATGGGCATCAAGCAGGGCGACACCGTTCGCGTAGATGTTGAAGGCGGCGATGAAGAGGCTGCAGCCGCAAAGCTGGAGGAATTCTTCAAGGCAAATCTGTAAACAAGGAATCAGAAAAAACGGCTGCCCTTGCGACAGCCGTTTTTCTAAACTTTCAAAAAGACAAGAAAGGAGCAATTCATTATGATTTCCATACATGGCAAGGGCGTATCCACCGGCGTTGCGGGAGGTCCCCTTTACTTCTACCGCCGGGCACAGGGCACGCTTCGCCGTTACAATGTCGAAGACCGGGGGGCCGAATGGCAGCGGTTCAAGGACGCTCAGGCAAAGGCTATCGAGCAGCTTGGCGAGCTTGCCGAAAAAGCCAGAGAAGAGGCCGGCGACGAGGCCGCAATGCTTTTTGAGACCCATCAGCTCATGGCTGAGGATCTGGACTATGAAGAGGCCATAGAGAGCGGCATCAAGGAAGAAGGCAAAAACGCCGAGGCCGTTGTCACAGACGTTGCGGTGATGTTCGCGGAAATGTTCGCTTCCATGGACGACACCTATATGCAGGCAAGAGCCGCAGACGTTAAGGACGTATCCTCACGCATTATCGACATACTCTCCGGCGTTGTTCAGGGCGGCATTGATTCCGACGTACCCGTGATCCTGGCTTCCGACGACCTGGCTCCCAGTGAGACCGTCCAGCTCGACAAGGCAAAGATCCTGGGCTTTATAACCTCCGGCGGCTCCGGCTCCAGCCACACCGCCATCCTTGCCCGTACAATGGGCATTCCCGCCATCATCGGTGTGGGCGACCAGCTCAAGAGCGAGTATGAGGGCCGCGAGGTCATTATCGACGGCGGCACCGGCAGCATCGTTATTGATCCCGACGAGGCAACAAAAGAGCATCTCATGGCAAAGAGAGCCCAGATCTTAAAGCATCAGGCTATGCTGAACGAGCTGAAAGGCAAGGAAAACATCACAAAGGACGGCAAGACCGTCCGCATCTACTGCAACATCGGCAGTGTTGAGGACGTCCACACGGTTCTGGAAAACGACGGCGGCGGCATCGGCCTCTTCAGGAGCGAATTCCTGTATCTGAACTGCGATGACTACCCCACCGAAGAGTATCAGTTTGCGGCATATAAAAAGGTCCTTTCCGACATGGAAGGCCGTGAAGTAGTAATCCGCACGCTGGACATCGGCGCCGACAAGCAGATCGACTACTTCCAGCTTCCCAAGGAGGAGAATCCCGCCATGGGCAACAGGGCCCTCCGAATCTGCCTTAACCGCCCGGAGATCTTCCGCACTCAGCTGAGAGCGCTGTACCGCGCTTCCGCCTTCGGCCACCTGTGCATCATGTTCCCCATGGTAACCAGCGTGTGGGAAGTCAAGGAAGCAAAGAAGATGTGCGAGCAGGTCAAGAAGGAACTTGACGAGGAAGGCATCCCCTATGACGAGGACGTTCAGGTGGGCATCATGATCGAGACTCCCGCTGCCGCAATCATGAGCGACAGGCTGGCAAAGGAAGTTGACTTCTTCAGCTGCGGCACCAATGACCTCACTCAGTACACTCTCGCCTGCGACAGGCAGAACAACGATCTGGGCAGATTCTTCAATTCCCACCATCCCGCAGTCCTGAGACTTCTCAAAATGGTCGCCGACAACGCTCATGCCAACGGCATCTGGGTAGGTATCTGCGGCGAGCTGGGCGCTGACCTTGAGCTCACCGAGACATTCCTTTCCATCGGCATCGACGAGCTTTCCGTATCTCCCCGTTCCGTACTTCCTCTGAGACAGAAGGTGCTGAACACCACCGTCGCCGACTGCAGGGACAGGCTTATTGCCGACCTTCTCAGCGACCAGATCACCATATGACAGATATGAAAGATAAAACCTTTGATGTAGTCGCCCTCGGCGAACTCCTTGTGGACTTCACCGGGAGCGGAAAAAGCGCCCAGGGCAATCCCGTATTCGAGGCAAACCCCGGCGGAGCACCATGCAATGTCCTTGCCATGCTGAGAAAGCTGGGCAAAAGCTGCGCCTTCATCGGCAAGGTAGGCGACGACAGCTTCGGCACCATGCTGGCCGAAACCGCAGAAAACGCCGGTATCGACATCCGCGCCCTCAGACGGGACAGTGAGATACCCACCACCCTGGCCGTCGTCATCACCCTTCCCGGCGGAGACAGGGATTTCAGCTTCTACCGCAAGCCCGGCGCGGACATAAACTTAAACGAGGACGAGCTTGACACAGACCTTCTTGAGAACTGCCGTATATTCCACTTCGGTTCCCTCTCCCTGACGGATGAGCCGGCAAGATCAGCCACCCGCAAGGCCATCGCCGTTGCGAAAGAGGCCGGGGCGGTCATATCCTACGACCCTAACCTCCGGGAACCGCTGTGGCCGGATCTTGAGTTTGCCAAAGAGCAGATCGCCTGGGGCCTTAAACAGTGCGATATCCTTAAGATCTCCGACAATGAAGTGCTGTTCATGACCGGCGAGACGGATTTCGACAAGGGCGCCGCGATCCTCAGAAAGGAATATCCCAACATCCGCCTGTTGAACATCACGGCAGGCCCTGACGGGAGCTATTCCTATTACGGCGATCTCCGTGTCTTTGTCCCGTCCTTCAAGCTGGGCGGGGTCATTGAGACCACCGGCGCGGGCGACACCTTCTGCGCTTCGGTACTGAATTTCGTCCTTGACCACGGCCTTGAGGGTCTCACCGAGAGCGATCTCACCGATATGCTCCGGTTCTCCAATGCCGCGGCATATCTGGTAACCACAAAACGGGGCGCCATCCCCTCTATGCCCGAAAGGTCGGATGTGGAGAGGATCCTCGCCATGTAAAACAGACACATAAAAAATCCACCGGGTCGCCCCGGTGGATTTTTGCATTTATATCGGTATGCGCTGTCAGTCGTGCCTGCCAAGCTGCCAGTAGGCCACGGCACTGGCCGCCGCCACGTTTAAAGAGTCCACACCATGGGACATGGGTATCTTAACGGTGTAATCGCAGTCTGCTATGGTTTTGTCCTTGAGCCCGTCGCCCTCGGTGCCGAGGATAACCGCGATCCTGTCCTCCGCCATCAGGGCGGGATCATTGATGCTCACCGAATCGTCCCGGAGCGCCATTGCAACTGTCTTATAGCCGTACTCTCTCAGGAGCTCCATACCCTTGTCCGGCCAGTCGGAGACCTTCTCCCCGATGTACGACCAGGGCACCTGGAACACGGTCCCCATGCTCACTCTGACGCACCGCCTGTACAGCGGATCGGAGCAGGCAGGGGTCAGGAGCACCGCATCCATACCCAGCGCCGCCGCCGAACGGAATATGGCGCCCAGATTCGTGGGGTTCACGATGTTTTCAAGGACCGTGATGCGCCTTGATGCTTTGAGCAGCTCCTCTGCCTTCGGGACGGGATTCCTGTGCATTGCGCAAAGCACCCCCCGGGTCAGCTCAAACCCCGTGAGCTGAGTGAGCACGTCAAAGGACGAGGTGTAGACCGGGATATTGCCGCACCGCTCTATCACTTCCTTCGCGTGTCTCTCCACCTGCTTCCTGTCCATAAGGAGCGACACGGGTACGTGTCCCGCGTCAAGGGCACGGTGGATCACGTTGGGACTCTCCGCTATGAAAAGCCCCTCCTCCGGGTGCTCCCTGTTATAAAGCTGCCGCTCCGTGAGTCTTGCGTATACGTCCAGCTCCGGGGCGTTAAAATCGGTTATCTCGATGACGTTTGCCATATTTATCTCCTGATGCTTTCTATTTCCCATATTATATACATAACCCGGTCCAAATTCAACCACAATAGATAATGACGGTAAATCGGGGCTCTTTACAATTCCGTTTTTTGTATGTATAATAACTAAGCCAATAATTCCGCAAAGGAGATTTATATAATGAGCGAATGCACCCACGATTGCAGCACATGCAGCGAAGCCTGCGGTCAGGCAGGACCCCAGAGCTTTCTTGAAAAACCAAACGAGTTTTCTTCCATAAAAAAGGTCATCGCCGTTGTCAGTGGAAAGGGCGGCGTCGGCAAGTCCGCCATCACCTCCATGCTGACTGTCCTGATGCAGAGGCGCGGTTATCAGACCGGCATCCTTGACGCGGACGTCACCGGCCCCTCCATCCCCAGAGCCTTCGGGGTAAACGGAAGGGCCACCGCCAGCGATCTGGGCATTTTCCCGGTACAGTCAAAGCTGGGAACACAGATCATTTCCGTGAACCTGCTGCTTGACGATCCCACCGACCCCGTTGTATGGCGCGGCCCCGTCATTGCAGGAATGGTGTCCCAGTTCTGGAAGGACGTAATATGGAAGGACGTGGATTTCCTGTTTGTTGACATGCCTCCCGGAACAGGCGACGTGCCTCTCACCGTTTTCCAGTCCATTCCCGTGGACGGCATTGTGGTTGTCACCTCCCCCCAGGAGCTGGTGTCCATGATCGTTGAAAAGGCCGTCAAGATGGCCGGCATGCTGAACGTGCCTATCCTGGGCATTGTGGAAAATATGTCCTACTTCACCTGCCCCGACTGCGGGAAGAACCACAGCGTTTTCGGCGAGAGCCGTATTGAGGAACTGGCGGAGAAGTACAGTATACCCGTGACCTCAAAGCTCCCCATAAACAATAAGATCGCCGCCGCCTGCGACAAAGGCATGATCGAGCTCTTTGAAGGCGACTGGCTGGACAACATGGCAGACAGCTTTGAAAAGATGATATAATCGTTTCCTGAATAACGATCAGCGGCGAACCTTTTCGGTTCGCCGCCGTGTTTTATGTATTATTTGATTCTGTTAGTCGTCGATGTCGTCATCGTCATCGTAGAATTCGCCGTCGGAATCGGGAACGTCGTCGAACTCGTTTACCTCGGTGTAACCGCCGTCTGCGGTGTCGGAATCACTCCAGCCCATGATATCGTTGATGTCGGGCTCCTTCTCATCCCCGCCGAAGTCAGCGCCTGCGGGAGCGCCGGCGAATGCAGCAGCCTTTTTCTTGCCTGCGGCTCTCAGGACTACAAGCAGTACAGCAGCAACAGCTACGAGAACACCCACGAGAAGGAGAATGAAGTTGGAGGTCTTCATTCCTGCTACGGTGCCGGTTGTTCCGGCTCTGCCCGGCTCTGCGCTGTTCCCGGAAATCAGATTGCCGATGTCGCCGCCGTTGGACTTGATCTCGCTGATCTGCTCCATAGCGTCTTCGATCACGGATTCTCTGGTGTCTTCCATCTCGGAAACCAGATCGCCGCCGGGAGTGCGCTTGCCCTCTTCGATCTCCTTGAGCTCTGTCTCGGAGGGGCCGACCTTGGTGTTGTCGATAGTACCGTCAACGCCGCCGGAAACCGTTACGCTGCCGTCAACAGTCTTGAACTCCACAAGCTGGAGGTCACCGTCAACGGTGTTGTTCTCGTCGTATCTGATCTTAACGGCATGCTTGCCGTTTACGGCGTCGTCCTTGACCTTCAGTGTGACATTGAAGATAACGCCGTCTGTGTCGACCTCCGCGACGTTGAAGTACAGCGCCACGCAGCCGTATTTCGTGGTGTTGGAAACCACATTGCCTTCGTCGGCGAAGTCGCCCATCTTAACCTTGATGGTGCTGAGGAACTCGTCGGCGTTCTGGGTCTCAAGGTCAAATGCCTCGGGGCTGAAGTCCACCTGGACCTTGTAGCCCGCGATGCCGGGGTTGTTTTCGATATATACGGGGAATGTGATCGTATCGCCGGCCTTGGCCGTAATGTCGCCGCCGCGGAAGGTGGGGTCTGCGGCAAGGGCGGAGGCTCCGAGAACGGAGATCGCGATCACAAGTGTAAGTACAATAGCTGTCAGTTTACGAATCTTCATCTTATATCATCCTTTATCTCTTATTACGCTTCACGCGCTTTATTTGATCCGATTATTATGACGGAACCCGTGTCGGTTTTGTTCCGCTTTTTTCTGATTTTTTTAAAAAAGAAATATCCCTCCCGAAAACCTTGAATCAGAAGGGATAATACATTATAATTTGTACTCCGGGAAATACTTTTCAGCAAAATCCACATTCTCAACCGTGAACTCTTTGTCTTTAAGGTATTCAAGGGAATCGGCAGGAGTGGTGAAGGCGAATTTCAGTTTATATGAATAGAGCATCTGGCCGTTTTCGCCCCGCTCCCGGTTCACCCTGCCGCTTCCGTACTTGCCGTCGCCCAACAGAGGGTGGCCGGCGTTTGCGAACTGGGCCCTGATCTGGTGGGTGCGCCCTGTTTCCAGGCGGCACCGAACAAGGCTGAGGCCGTTTTTCGCGGTCAGTGTCTCGTATACCGTCACCGCGGTTTTGCCTCCCGGTACGGGCTTGGGATGGACAAAAACCCTGTTCTTGTCGGCATCCTTGAAAATGAAGCCCGTCAGAGTGCCCGCTTCCGGCTTCGGTCTGCCGATGACGATGCAGAGGTATGACTTTTCGATCTCCCGATCTCTTATCTTCTCATTCAGTATCCGCAGCGCCTCGGCATTTTTCGCGGCGATGACGATACCGCCGGTATTCCTGTCGATCCTGTTGCAGAGGGCGGGAGTAAAGCTGTTCTCCGCCTTTGGGTCCCACTCACCTTTCTGATACAGATACGCCTGTATATTTGTAATTAAGGTGTTGGCAGTCCACTCCTTATCGGGATGGCAGAGCATACCGGGCTTTTTGTCGGCAAGGATGATGTTTTCGTCCTCGTAGACCACGTTGAGCTTCGGATTAGTCAACGACAGGAAGGCGTTATACTCGTTGGGCTTCTCAAAGAACTCGTCGTTCACGTACATCTGCACCGCGTCACCCTCGTTAAGCCGCGTGTCCCGGTCGGCCCTTTTATTGTTTATTTTTATCCGCTTCAGTCTTATATACTTCTGCGCAAGGGACGCGGGCAGCAGCGGAGCCGCCTTCTGCACGAACCTGTCCAGCCTTTGCCCGGCGTCGTTTTTACGGATCACAAACTCTTTCATTTTCTCACCCGGTGAAATTATAACGGATTTACTGTATTTTGTAAAGCGGATTGATCTGAACAACAAAATATTTGGTAATTTCAACGTAAAAATTTCTAAAAAACCATTTGACAAAGATGTTATTATGACTTATAATATTTTAGCGACTATGTGAGTAGGCGATGACAGATTCAGGCGGTCATCGTTTGCTTGAGGTGTACTATGCGTTTGGATTTAAAGGAAATCATCAATATTCCCGGGGGCAGCGTTGCCTTTGATTTTTCCCCTCCCCTTGAAGAGATGGAATTTGATTCCGGCGCCGCAGTCCGGCCGGGCAGCAGGGCAATCGGAACGGTCCGCAACTCCGCCGGTGTCCTTATCCTTAATGCAAAGCTTGAGGCCGTGATGGACTGCACATGCGCCAGGTGCCTCAAATCCTTTGAGAAGCAGGTATGCCAGGATATAGAAGCCGTCCTCGCCGAAGAGGTGCAGGACGAGGAAAATTCGGATATATATCTCCTTGAAGGGGATTATATAGATTTGGACGAGGTCATTCTTACCGCCTTCGTCCTAAATATGGAGCAGCGGTTCCTGTGCAGTGAAAACTGCAGGGGCCTCTGTGAAAAATGCGGTAAGGATTTAAACGAAGGGCCTTGTAACTGCAAGGCGGAAATAGACCCCAGGCTGGCTGTCTTACGGCAGCTCCTGGAGAAATAAAAACAGGAGGTGTCAGTATGGCGGTTCCAAAAAGGAAAGTTTCAAAAGCAAGAAGAGATAAGAGGCGTTCTTCTCACTGGAAGCTGAAGGTTCCCGGTCTCGTAAAGTGCTCCAAGTGCGGCGCTCTGCGTCTGCCCCACAGAGCATGCAAGTCTTGCGGATCCTATAACAACCGTGAGGTCATCCCTCAGTAACGGTAGGATTAGGAAATCAAATCAGTATAGAGGGGGATTTATCCTCCTCTATAACTATATTATCAGTTGTTTGTAAAGGAAAGGTGTACCGGGTTTGTTCGCTGTTATAACGGGAATTGAAAAAGGCAGCCCTGCCGCCGGGACAAAGCTCATGCCCGGCGACAAACTCATCGCCGTAAACGGCCGGCCGGTGAACGACGTGCTGGATTACAAGTTTTTCACCTATGAGGAAAGGCTTATAATCGAGGCTCAGTCCCCCGACGGAAAGATCAAGCTCGTGCGCATACACAAGGATCTCGGCCGGGACATAGGTCTTGAGTTTGAGACTTACCTTATGGACAAGGCTCACTCCTGCGCCAACAGGTGCATCTTCTGCTTTGTGGATCAGCTCCCCCGGGGCATGAGGAGGACCCTTTATTTCAAGGACGACGACGCCAGGCTCAGCTTCCTTCTGGGAAATTACATCACTCTTACAAACCTGTCCGAAAAAGAGGCGCAAAGGATCATCGACCTCCATATAAGCCCCATAAACGTGTCGGTCCACACAACAAATCCCGAACTGAGAAAGCTGATGCTGGGCAATCCGAGAGGCGGAAGCAGTCTCGATATCATGCGCCGCTTTGCTGAGGCGGGCATCACCATGAACTGCCAGATCGTCTGCTGCCCCGGAATTAACGACGGGGCGGAGCTTGACCGCTCCATGCGGGATCTCACCGACATGTACCCGTCGGTGAACAGCGTATCAATCGTCCCCGTCGGCCTCACAAAGCACCGGGAGCGGCTGTATAAACTCACCCCCTTTGACCGTGAGCTGGCACTAAAAACGGTGCGTCAGGTGGAGGAGTTCACAGAAGGGTGCCTCAAAAAATACGGAACCCGGATCTTTTTCTGCGGTGACGAGCTGTACTTAAAGGCCGGGCTGGAGCTTCCCGATTCCGATTTTTACGAGGACTATCCCCAGCTTGAAAACGGCGTTGGCATGATGCGCCTGCTGATCACCGAGTTTGAGAGTGCCCTTGACGCCTGTTCCGAACTTCCTCACGATCCTCCCCCCTTTTCCATCGCCACGGGAGTATCGGCGGCGCCATTTATGGAAATGCTTTACAATAAGGCGAAGGAGAAGTTCCCCGTCCTCGACGGCAGGGTCTATCCCATCGTGAACGACTTTTTCGGCCATACCATCGACGTTGCCGGTCTCGTCACCGGCGGCGATCTCATACGGCAGCTCAGAGGCAAGCCTTTGGGCGAAACCCTTCTCATACCCCAGAACATGCTCCGCCACGGCGAGGGAGTTTTTCTCGACGACGTGACGCTTGAGGACGCGGAGCGGGAGCTGGAAATAAAAGTCCGTCCCACAGAGCAGGACGGCGGAAAGCTTTTTGAAGCAATGATTGGAAGTAAAGAGGTGGAAGCATGAAACCGCTCGTAGCTATAGTAGGCCGCCCCAACGTGGGCAAATCAATGCTGTTCAACAGACTGGTGGGTAAGCGTCTCTCCATCGTTGAGGACACTCCGGGCGTGACCCGTGACAGGCTTTACGCCGA
>JAFRUW010000225.1 GCA_017438675.1 Oscillospiraceae bacterium
ATTGCAATGATCGCCGACAGGATATACCTCCAGCGAAAGGAAAATCTCAGATAAATACTCTTATTTATGCAGCAGGGACGGTGCTTTACGGTACCGTCCTTTTGCTTTATGGTAATAAATCACTCCGGTGTCGCATAGGTTGTACAAACCCTATGATGATGCTGGAGGAATGATTATGACAAATACGGGTATTTACCAGGAGATTGCCACAAGGACAGGCGGTGATATTTATATAGGGGTTGTCGGCCCGGTGAGAACGGGGAAATCCACATTTATAAAGCGGTTTATGGAGACTCTCGTCATACCCAATATAGAGAATGTCTATGCCAGAGAGCGGGCGAAGGATGAGCTTCCGCAAAGCGGTTCCGGCAGGACTATTATGACGGCGGAGCCGAAATTTGTTCCGGAGGATGCGGTGGAGGTAACGGTGGACGGAGGCGCGGAAATGTCCGTCCGTCTTATCGACTGCGTGGGATATATGGTGGACGGCGCTATGGGGCGGCTGGAAAACGGCGAGGAGCGTTTGGTGACAACGCCCTGGTTCGATCACGAGATAACCATGGGCGAGGCGGCTGAGACAGGCACAAGAAAGGTGATCGCCGAGCATTCCACAATCGGTATTGTGGTGACGACTGACGGTACAATCACGGAGATACCGCGGGAGAGCTACCTGGATGCGGAGGATCGGGCAATCAGAGAGCTTAAAGAAATAGGAAGGCCGTTTGTTGTCCTTGTCAATTCGGCAGACCCGTCATCGGAAACGGCGCTTGCCGTAAGGGAGGATATAGCCCGAAAGTATGACGCATCCTGTATTGCGGTTAACTGTATTGCACTTTCGGAGGAAGATATAACCGAAATAATCAAATCGGTACTTTATGAGTTCCCGGTGTCCGAGACGGGGGTGTTCCTGCCCGCATGGGTTGACGCGCTTCCCGCAGATCATCCGATTAAAAGACAGCTGTTTGAGACTGTAAGAAAAGGTGCGTCGGACCTGAACAGAATAAGGGACGCGGAATCATTTGCGGAGACAGTAGAAAGCTGCGATATTATAAGCCGTGGAGAAATAGTGAATATCGACCTTGCTTCAGGTGATATAAACGTGTCCTTTGAAATGCCCCGTGAGATTTTTTACAGCACTCTCAGCAGTCAGTCGGGATTCGACATTAAGGACGACGGCGACCTGTTGGGACTGCTCACCGATCTTTCGGAAATCAGGACTGATTACGACAAGATACGGTCCGCCCTGGAAGATGTGTGAGAAAAGGGGTACGGTATCGTGCTGCCCACAGTTGAGGAGATGAAGCTTCAGGAGCCGGAAATCGTAAGGCAGGGCGGCAGATACGGCGTTAAACTTAAGGCCAGCGCCCCTTCTATACACATGATAATGGCAAACGTTGAGACGGAGGTATCACCTGCTGTGGGCGGTGAAAAGTCCTCAGAGGATATAATCAACTTCCTGCTGCAGGAGTTTGAGGGCGACACATCGAAGATCTGGGAATCAAATATTTTCGGTAAATCGCTGTATGATATTGCCGGGGAGGGGCTGAACGCCAAGATCAAGCACATGCCATTTGAGGCGCAGATGAAGCTTCAGGAAACATTGCAGAGGATCATAAATGAGGGAAGCAGCGGCCTAATTTGCATTATTCTTTGACAGCGGTTGCAATATGAGCGGAGACAGACCGGTATGATTCAGGATGAATAGTTAGTTAGTATGTACAATTTTGAATATCACTTTTGAGAAAAATTCAAAATAACGGGGAAAATAATATTTGCCATTGCAAATTTGCAGGATACAGCGTATAATAGGTTTAAATTTCCGATTACAATACAGGAGTGATGTATCATGAAAGAATTGTCCAGAATTGCAAGTGCGATTGCACCGTCTTCCACACTTGCAATCAATGCATTGGCAAATCAGCTCAGGTCAGAAGGCGTTGACGTTAAGAATTTCGGCGTCGGTGAACCTGATTTCAATACACCGGATAATATCAAGGAAGCCGGAATCAGGGCTATTCAGGAAAACAAAACCAGATATACCCCTGCCGCCGGTGTGCTTGCGCTTCGTGAAGCTGTCTGCAAAAAGCTGAAGGATGAATTCGGCCTTGACTACGAGCCGTCCCAGATCGCTATTGCAAGCGGCGCAAAACACAACGTTTACATTGCTTTTGCTGTGCTTCTCAATCCGGGTGATGAGGTCATCCTTCCCGCGCCTTATTGGGTGACTTATGCCGAAGCAATCAAAATGTTCGGCGGAGTTCCCGTTGTGGTTCCTACCACGGAGGAGACTGAATTCAAACTGACTCCCGATATGCTGAAGGCTGCAATCACTCCCAGAACAAAGCTTCTGCTTTTAAACAATCCGTCCAATCCCACAGGCGCTGTATATACAAGAGAAGAGCTTATTGCTTTAAAGGACATTATTGTTGAAAACGATATCTACGTCATGAGCGACGAGATATACCGCGCCCTTACATACGGCGTAAAGTTTACAAGCCTTGCTACATTGGGCGAGGATATCAAGGAACTGACCATACTTATTAACGGCGTTTCCAAAGCATACGCCATGACGGGATGGCGTGTCGGCCTGGCCGCCGCAAATCCGACAATAGCAAAGCTCATGAGCAATTATCTCAGCCATTCCACAGGCGCCCCCGGAACAATGTGTCAGTACGCAGCTATAGAGGCGCTGAACTCTCCCAGGGACGAATGCGAGAAGATGAGAGACGCATTCGATGAGAGGCGCAGATATTTTGTTGACCGTGTAAACAGAATGGAGGGCGTGAGCTGCTGTGAGCCCAAGGGCGCGTTCTACATCTTTATGAATATCAAGGAGTAGCTCGGCAGGACCTTCGGCGGTGAGAAGATCGAAACCAGCGCGGATTTCGCAAAGGCGCTCCTGACCAACGCTCACGTAGCGGTCGTTCCCGGTACCGCATTCGGCGCAGAGGGTTATATCAGATGGTCCTATGCAACGGATATGGACACCATTAAGGAAGGCCTCGACAGATTTGAGAAGTTTATATCTCAGTAATTATTCAGAGCCGCGGATTTCCGCGGCTCCTGTTTTAACGTTAACGGCACAGCCTGCTGTCATACAGGCTGTGCCGGTTTTGCTTTTATGCCCGATTGCGGCGTCTGCGTCTGCAGCAGGGCAGAAGTAAGGCGGGCACCGCCATAAGGAGTAAACCGGTCACTTTGTACATCGTTGTTCCGCTGCTGCCCGTCATAGGCAGCTCAAGACCGGAGGAATTGGTGATGGACAGTGTGTATACACCGCTTGAGTAAGAAATGCCGCGTACACTCTGAAACCCCAGCCCTTAAGATTGTGGACTTCAACGCTGGGATCTGTATCAGGGAGGACGCTGCCGCTCTGCGCCTCGGACTGTGTGCCGCCGGAAGTCATTTTAAGGAGATACTTGTCCAGGAATACCCGTCGGGGATTTCCCAGGTGCGTTCTTCCACCATGAACCTTGTTCCCACCAGAACGTCTCTGAGCTCAACGGTATAACCCGCAGGGATTTTGGAAATTGAGCCGTTCATGGATGTTGTGAAAGTAGCGGATGCTTTCTGTGCGTCCGTAAGAGCGTTGTAATCGCTTACGCCGAGAGATTCGAATCGTCCTGAATCGGAGTTCCAACGGCAGTAATTGCCGCCTTCATCCCTGACGCAGTAATCCGCCATGTAAGCAGGCAGCAGGTCCGTGCTGTCCTCGCCGCCGAGATGCAGACGGAGACTGAAAACAGTATCGTCACGGTTTGCCGGTACAGAGTTGTCGCGGGACAGGACAGTGCCGTCGATGTCGTGCAGAATCTTTGTAACTGACAGTGTCCGAAGGGCGTTTTCGTTTACCTCGTTGTTGTACTCCACCTTGGGACGGCTGTCAACGGCAGTGTAGGGAATACCGAAATCGGAACGGGAACTCCCGCTATAGCACAGGGTTTCCGAATCGTTTTCATTCCCGGAGACAGGGAACTGTGTGTTGCCATAGGGATGGCCGAAGATCTCGGTCCCGTCAACGTATACATGCCCGTATACCGCGGTGTCAACTCCGCATTCTATGATCTTGTATTCGGTGGTGTCGGGCGGGAACTCGATTTCCGCAGTCTCGCCGGGCTTTAACAGGTATACGCTGCTGTACGTTTTGCCTGCTGCGTTCGTAAAGGTTGACTCATATCTTACATTTCGGTTCGAGTCAGCGTAGTGAACCGCGGCAAGACCGGGATCAAGCAGATGCTCTGTAACGACCTTCATGACGTTTCCGTCATCATCGTAAACCGGATCGTTATTCTCATCCATCATGTCATGCTCCTGCCTGAACCAGATCTGATACGGGAGCTCCATAAGATTCAGGTTGGCTTTCTCCGTGCCGGAGATCTTTTTGCTTAGCATCACGGTTCCCGGTTTGACGGACGCAAGGTTGAAGCGCATATGCAGGTTAGATGAACCGGCGCCGCGCTCCATGTAGAACATCTTCATGGTGTGATTAGTGAAGTTTTCAAACACATGACAGTCACGGCCTTCGATAGAGACAACCTTGAAGGTGCTGTCCAGATAGTCTGCCACATCCCGGTCAGACGCGTTCGGATTTTTCTGCCTGTAGGCTTCGCCGAAAAGGGTGTACAGATCGGTATGTACGCCGTTTGCCACAACGTCACCTGTCCTGAAGTTTACGGAGCCGGACCGCGCGGAGTGTACGCCGCCGAGGTCGATAACGAGGGTACCGTCAACATAGAGCCAGAAATCGTCATCGCCGGAGAACTCAAATATGATGTCGTGACCCCAGTTGTCAAGACCGCTTTCCGTCTGGGTGAAGCTCGCCTCCATTTCCATACCGAAGAAATAATCAGCGCTGCCGGGAACGGGGTAA
>JAFRUW010000226.1 GCA_017438675.1 Oscillospiraceae bacterium
ACGCTCCTGCAGGTGATTACACCGTTAAATTCATCCCCCACGACGATGATCTCACAAACGAGAAGCTTGAGCAGGTGGATGTAGTATATCTCGACGGTACCGTAACCGTTAAGTGAGGTTTATGAAAAAGCGTTTGCCGCTGATAATTTCCGCCGCGGTTGCGGTGCTTGCCGCAGCCTCGGTGCTGACGGTCCGCTATATATCCGCCCGGAGGCAGGCGGCGGCGGAAACCATGGAAAACGCTGCCCCGGCTGAGGATGTGTTCGACGCCGACGCCCAGCGGGAAGCGTATTATTCCGCCGCGGCAAAGCCCGGCTCCATGTCCTACTGCCGGTATGACGAGGATATGACGGTCCTTGTAAAATACCCCGACCGTGAGGAGACCGAATCATTATCCGGCCTTGTGAAAACAATAAACCGGGGGAAGAACGACCCGAGGTACTACGTCTCCTTTACCGACGGCGAGGGTACAACCGAATACTGGTATCTGAACGGGACGGCCTGCTGCCGCAGGGACGGCGAATCCGTCAGGGCAAAGACGGAGGAGACCGATTTCGGGGACTACATAGACGGTAAGATTTTCCTCGCCCTGGGGGAGGACTTCTACAAGGTGGACGCCGTCAAGAACAAAGACGGCACATGCTCCGTGACCTTTGACGGACTGCCCCGCATTCCGGACAGCGTGACCCGTATGTTTACGGATCGGGGGATGACCGACCTGAGACTCGGCGGGTTTTCCGGCAGCGCGAAAATCGACAGCAAGGGCAGGCTTTCTGAGCAGTCGGCAGTCCTGAAGCTCTCCATGAAAAAAGCGGGGGAGGATGTGACTGCGGAATACAGCTCTCACGTGAAGTTTGAGAGCCCGGGTCAGAAATTCACCATGCCGCCTCCCGACGTTTCGGGCTTTAAGGATATCGGCAGCATATTCGCGCCGGAGCTCATCAGCCGGGCGTATGAAAACCTTGCATGGCGCTCCGATACCGCGTCCTACAGCACGGAGTACAAAAGCAGGGACACAGCAAAGGATACGGAGTATTCCATCGGGATGAGCTATGAGGCGGAGATCAGCCGGCGAAACGGCTTTTTCGCCAAGGACAGCACGGATATACATTTTAAGCTGAAAAAGAACGACAGCACCGTGACCCGCACCACATCATACACGGGAGGCGTACTGACAACGGTATCCGGCAGCAGTACGTCCACAAAGGAAATGACCGACGACGCGGCAAGGAGCGCCTATTACCACAAGCTCCTTGACTACGTGCCCCAAAGCGGGGATATAGAATACTATGACCTGACCGACAACGGCGAGAGCTGGGAGATCGGTTACAGGTACACCGAAAAACGGGCCAAAGAGTTCTGTCAGACAGTTCTCACAACCGTCATTGCGGACAGGGACGGTATTGCCCTGAACTCCGACGAATGCACCGTCAGGGAAGCGTCGGGGGTAATCAGGATCGACAAGGATACCGGTATGCTCCTTGGCCATGACATCAACGTTAACGCCCTTATCGGGAACGAAAAGAAGGGCTACGAAACCACGTTTATCCACAGTCTTAAAACGACTGCCGCATAAATACACAAACGAAAGGAATGAAACAACCATGAAGATCGCAATCTGCGGTTACGGCAACCTGGGCCGGGGCATTGAAAGCGCCGCCCGTCAGAATCCCGATGTGGAGCTTATCGGCGTATTTACCCGCCGCGCTCCCGAAAGCGTGAAGACCTTTACACCGGAGCTTCCGGTATACTCTGTCAGTGATATTGAGAAGTACAGGGACGATATCGATGTTCTCATCATCTGCGGCGGCAGCGCCACCGATCTGCCTAAGATGACACCGGTGCTTGCCAAGAGCTTCAATGTCCTTGACAGCTTTGATACACATGCCAATATCCCTCAGCATTTTGCGGCAGTTGACGCTGCGGCAAATGAGTCCGGTCATATCGCCCTTATATCCGCAGGCTGGGATCCGGGTATGTTCTCATTAAACCGTCTGTACGCCTCCTGCATCCTGCCCGACGGCAAGGATTACACCTTCTGGGGCAAGGGCATCAGCCAGGGCCATTCCGACGCGGTAAGGCGCATCGAAGGCGTTCTGGACGCCCGCCAGTACACGGTTCCCGTTCCCGCCGCCCTTGAAGCTGTCCGCAGCGGTTCCAACCCCGAACTCACCACCGGCGAGAAGCACACCAGAGAGTGCTACGTCGTTGCCGAGGAGGGGGCCGATCTTGAGCGCATCGAGCGGGAAATCAAGACCATGCCCAACTACTTCGACGAGTACGAGACCACGGTGCACTTCATCTCCATGGAGGAGCTGAAGCGGGATCACAGCGAGCTTCCTCACGGCGGCTTCGTCATCAGGACCGGCAAGACCGGCTTTGACGGCGGCCACAAGCACGTCATCGAGTACAAGCTGACACTGGATTCCAATCCCGAGTTCACCGGCAGCGTCCTCGTGGCCTTCGCAAGGGCCATTGACAAGATGCACAAGAGGGGAGTAAACGGCTGCAAGACCGTTTTTGACATCGCCCCCGCAGACCTCTCACCCCTCTCTCCCGAGGAACTGAGAGCACATATGCTGTAAAAAAAGCGGCCTTCGGGCCGCTTTTTTTAATGAAAAATTGAAAATGGGAACTGAAAAATGGCGGTATTATTTAATTCTGACGAATTAAAAAATGGATTGAAACGGGCTGATGAGGGCATCAGCCCCTACATGGTTGGGTGCGAAACGTACCGATTTGTAGGGGTCGATGCCCACATCGACCCGTGTTATGTCAACCGCCACGGTGCATTTTCAC
>JAFRUW010000227.1 GCA_017438675.1 Oscillospiraceae bacterium
CATGCCCGGTGTGCGGAAGATGATATCGGAGTCCAGATCCTTGAGATAATCCTCCCCGAGTGTAAGCGTCGCTCCCATGGCCTCGGCCTTTTCAGCCGCCTCCCCTATCTTTTCCCTTGAAGATTTATCGCATACGCGGACGGTGCAGCCCGCCTCAAGGAGGCGGAAATAAGGGGCGCATTGCTGACGCCGAAACCGACGACTGCTATCTTTTTATCCTTTATTGAGTTGATATAATCGGTCAGATTCATTCGGATTACCTCTTTCAGACGATGAGAAGTTCAAGAACATATACTACAACGCAGGCCGCAACAGCCACGGTCAGAAGGCTCTGACCCAGCCATGCCAGGACAACGCCGACCACAAGGGCCGCAAGGCCGGACCATATGCTGTTGGTAGCGTGAAGTATGGCCGGGAAGGTCATGACAGCAAGAGTCACATAAGGTACATAGTACAAAAATGAGCGTAGAAACCTGTTTGTTATCTCTCCCCTTATAAGTGTAAGTGGAAGGACGCGGATAAGATATGTTACAACAGCCATAATGGCTATGTAGATATACACGTTATGCTGCATCTCGATCCTCCTTTACAGGGAAGAAGTACGCCGCAGCGGCGGAAATGACGACGGTAAGGATTATGACCTTTATGCCGGAGGAAATACCGTCAAAGAGCGGGACAGCCGCGAAGGCGTAGCTCAGCGCCATGGAGATGATGATAAGGGCGGCGATGACTCTGTCCTTTTTTGCGGGGGGAATGATTATGGCAATGAACATGCCGTAAAGCCCCACGCTCAGGGCGCTCACGATACTTGGAGAGAACAGATTCCCCATCATAACGCCGAGATATGTACCGACTGCCCAGCCGGGTATGGCAACGGAAAACACGCCGTAGGCGTAAGCGGGCTTAAGCTTCCCCGGAACGGCAATGCACACGCCGAAAATCTCGTCCGTCACGTCGAAGCCGATGAGAAGCCTGTGATACCATTTTATGTCGGGAGCCAGCTTCTGGCTCAGTGACGCCGACATCAGGAGATACCGGGCGTTTGCGATAAGAATCATGACGGCCATCTCGATATATGATGCCTGCTCCGCTATCACCGTAAAGCCGGCATAGCCTCCGGCGGAGGCGTTGGTCAGGAAGGCTGCCGTACCGGCCTGCAAAGGTGTGAGACCGGCGTTCTTTGCCGCTATACCGAGAGTAAAGGCAACGGCAAGGTATCCCAGACAAATGGGCATGCCGTCCCTCATGCCTTTAAAAAACCATGAGGAATTCTTCTTTTCCATCATGTTATCCTCCTGTTTTTACGAACTGTTCAACCTCATAATTTTACATTATGTTGCACTATTAGTCAAATGAAATATGGAGAGAATTGCATTATCGACTTGAATCTTCCCGTATAATCCTATCCCTCAGGGGGAAAACTCCGCATACGCTTATATTTCATTATGGGGTGAAACTATGAATTATATACCTTGCGCAATCGACTGCATACATCAGAAGGAGGGCTGCTGTTCCCTTGAAAAAGCGTCGCCGGCGACATCCATGTGTACCGCCGGCGGCTGTATTCATTTTGAACCGAGGATAACGTCGAAAAACGACTTATCTGCCGAAGACGGCATTCATGGCCTCACCGATATTTGACACCTGAATAAGCTCCATCCCGGCGGGCGCCTGGACCTTTCCCCTGCCCTGTCTCGGTATCACGCACTTTGTAAACCCCAGGCGGGCAGTTTCGCTTAATCGCTGACTCAAATTCGATACGGCGCGAAGTTCCCCGGTCAGACCGATCTCACCGATGGCGGCGAGGTTACCGTCCACGGGCTTGTCCAGATAGCTTGAAGCAACCGCAATGACAATTGCAAGGTCTGCGGCGGGCTCGTCCAGCTCAAGTCCGCCGATTACGTTTATGTAAGCGTCGCAGGCGCCGATGCGCAGTCCGCCGATCTTTTCCGCCACGGCAAGGAGCAGCATTGCCCTGTTATAGTCAACACCGTTTGAGTTTCGTCTGGCGGCGTTGAAGCTTGTGGGACACAGAAGCGCCTGAACCTCCGCAAGGATGGGTCGGGAGCCCTCTATAACGCAGGCGACGCATGTGCCCGGAGTGCCTTCCGGTCTGCCGGAAAGAAGCAGCTCCGAGGGATTGTCCACACTGCATAAGCCGTTGTCAAGCATCTCGAATACACCTATCTCGTTTGTGGAGCCGTACCTGTTTTTTGCCGCCCGGAGTATCCTGTACCCCGACGCAACAGAGCCTTCAAAATACAGAACGCAGTCCACCATGTGCTCCAAAACCTTAGGACCGGCGATTGCGCCCTCTTTGTTCACGTGACCGATGACGAACACGGTTATTCCCCTGTTCTTGTCCAGCCGCATGAGCGCCATGGTGCAGTCCTTCACCTGGCCCACACTGCCCGGTGCGGATGTGAGCTCCTCGTTAAAAATGGTCTGTATGGAGTCTATGATAAGGAATTCGGGGTTGGTTTCATCCACGGTATCAAGTATTGTCTGCAGATTGGTCTCGCTTATGACGAATATGCCGTCATAAGCTGTGCAGAGGCGGTCAGCCCGCATTTTCAGCTGACGGCAGGATTCTTCACCCGTTACATATAAAACGACGCCCATAGAGGACAGTTCTCCGCAGATCTGTAATAGAAGGGTGGATTTGCCCACACCGGGTGCGCCGCCCACAAGGACCAGCGATCCCTTGACGGCTCCGCCTCCAAGAACCCTGTCAAGTTCCTTTATTCCTGTAGTAAACCGTATCTCTTCGTCTGAGGAAAGCTCCCTGAGCGGGACTGCCCGGTTCACCGTTTTACGCTGGACCTGGGCTTTTTTGCTGCCTGTTACAGTCTGCTGCTCCACAAGGGTGTTCCAGCTCCCGCAGGCAGGGCATCTCCCCTGCCACTTCGCGTATTCATTTCCGCACTCTGTGCAGAAAAATGAGGTCTTAGCTTTCATTTGTACCTCCATATTAAGTGCCTTCGGCAATAAACCGCAAATATCCGCACACAATGCCGCAGGCCAGTTTAAGCTGATAACCGTCAGTTACGAGCATCGCCCTGTCGCCAGGATTGGACAGAAATCCGCACTCGATGAGCACAGCCGGACAGCTTACGTTTTTCATAAGAAAAATGTCCGGTGATATCTGCTTTGCGCTGCGCACGTTTTCCGTTCCTATGGTCTCGGCAAGGGCCGATTCCATGACCGACGCCAATCTTCCGCTTCCTTCGGTCGCCGCAAAGAGTACCTGAGCGCCGGAGGGTCCGCTGTCGGTGTATTTGTTCTGATGAACGCTGATCAGCACACCGCCGGGAAGTGAATTTATAAGCTCCACCCGCGTTTTCTGGTCGTAAACCTTCTTTTTCCTGATCGTATCCGCGTCATCGGGATAGTCGATGTCCCGGGAGCTCCTTGTCATGACAGGGCGAACCCCCGTAAACGCCATGAGCTGTTCCAGCTTCAGCGACACGTCAAGGTTAATATCGCTCTCATACACACCGTCTGGGGATACCGCGCCGCCGTCCTCTCCCCCATGACCGGGATCGATGATAACGGGATCATCATGTCCCATGGCGGAAAAAACGGGAGCGGACTCGTAACGCCCCCGGCTCAAAACCGGGACGGCAAGGATGGCCGCGCCGAGGATCACACATAGCAGGCCTGCAAGCGTTTTGAATCTTTTATTAAGCATATAACCCTATCACCTGTCATGTCAAGATTTTTAATTAAATATATTTCAGTCACAGGCTCAATATCACCTTGCAGTCCGCCATCACATAGAATGAAGCAGCGGATAACCATCCGCAGGAAACATCAGGAGGTTACTTAATGGCTAATTTAAACAAATCCGCGGAGGGCATGGACTGCAATTATAAGAAGGGCAGTCTGCCCGGCTGCGCCCCGCTTGCCGCCGCCTATGTGCCTATTCAGGAGGAGGACCCCCCCACATACGGGGCTAATGAAGCTCTGATGCGTGGTACGCTGTTCCCGGGGCTTGATCTCCCTTTTATGAACAGCGTAAATAAGACTGTGCCTTACTCGGGCACCCCTTTGGGTGAGATAATGGCTCTCGGTTTCGTAATAAAGGAGCTGAATCTGTATCTCGACACCCACCCCGACGACCGGGAGGCGTTCCGTATGCTGGGGAAGATACTCGATCTGAATCAGGCGGCAAGAATGAAATACGTCAAGAAATACGGCCCTCTGACACTTAATGATCTGGAGGACTGCGACACCTACTCATGGCTTTGCGACCCCTGGCCCTGGGAGTATTCTGAAAGGAGGGGGACCAGATAAATGTTTGTTTATGAGAAAAAACTTCAGTACCCCGTAAAGATCAAAAATACCAACCCCAAGCTGGCAAAGTTCATAATATCCCAGTACGGCGGTCCCGACGGAGAGCTGGGGGCGTCACTGAGATACCTGAGCCAGCGCTACTCCATGCCCTACCCCGAACTCAAGGGCCTTCTCACCGATATCGGCGTTGAGGAGCTTAACCACCTGGAAATGGTGGGAGCTATTATTCATCAGCTTACGCGAAACCTCACCATGGAGCAGATCAAGGCGTCGGGCTTCGACACCTACTTTGTCGATCACACAGCGGGAGTATATCCCCAGTTTGCCTCCGGCACTCCGTGGACTGCCGCAACAATGCAGGTCAAGGGCGATACCATCACCGACCTTTCGGAGGACATGGGCGCGGAGCAGAAAGCCCGGGCAACCTACGACAACATTCTAAGGATGTCCGACGACCCGGATGTAAACAACGTGATCCGTTTCCTCAGACAGCGTGAGGTTGTTCACTTCCAGCGTTTCGGCGAGGCTCTCAGGTTTACACAGGAAAAGCTGGATCAGAAAAACATCTATGCCATCAATCCAAGCTTCGACAGACAGTAGAACAAAAACAGAGGAGCTTCATCGCTCCTCTGTCAGCTTATACTCAGTAATCAATCATTGACAAACTTCAGCATATCATTAAGCGCGTCATCATAACAGGTTTCGTTAATAACCTCGTGCCGGCAGTTTTCGTAAAGCTTCATAGTCACCGGAACTCCGGCATCGCGAAGCATATCATTCACCTTCCGCACACCGGCGCCGTAGTGTCCGACAGGGTCATCCGTGCCGGACATAAGCAGGACCGGCTTGTTTTTATTTAATGATTCCGCCCATTTCTTTGTATTGCACCTGCGCAGGAGCTTTACAAGATCAAGATATGCTCCTGTAGTAAAATCGTACGTACACAGCCGGTCAGCCCGGTAAGCATCTCTGACATCGGCGTTCTTTGTGAGCCAATTAAGAGGATCGTCATTTCCGAACCGCTCGTTATATTTCCCGAAAGCAAGCTTTTTTGACATGGGAGAAATGTAACGCTCACCCTTAACAGCTTTTAATAGTGATAAATAATACTGACTGATTATGTATTCAGATCTCGGACCGTCAGTTCCAAGGCCGATTAGCTTATCATGCTTGTCTCTGACCGCGGCGAGTCTGACTATAAAAGACCCCA
>JAFRUW010000228.1 GCA_017438675.1 Oscillospiraceae bacterium
ATGATCCAGATCCCCGGCTTCCGCAAGGGCAAGGCTCCCAGAGCCATCGTAGAGAGAATGTACGGCTCCAAGGTCTTTTATGAGGACGCTCTTGAAGAGCTGTTCCCCAAGGGACTTGACTATGCGGTGGAGGAGCAGAAGATCACCGTGGTTGGTCAGCCCGCAGTTACCGATTTTAACGTGGATGACGACAAGAATGCCGTTATAACATACAGCGTAGCCCTTTATCCCGAGATGACCATGGGCGAGTACAAGGGCGTTAAGGCCGAAAAGCCCTCAGCCGACGTAAGCGACAAGCAGGTGGACGATGAGATCGAAAGCGTCCGCAAGAGAAACGCAAGGATCCAGCCCGTTGAGCGCGCGGCTCAGAACGGCGATACCGCCAACATCGACTTTGAAGGCTTCGTGGACGGCGTTCCCTTCGAAGGCGGCAAGGATGAGCATTATGACCTGGTTCTCGGTTCCGACACCTTTATCCCCGGCTTTGAACCCCAGATCGTGGGCATGAAGATCGGCGAGGAAAAGGACATTGACGTTGTATTCCCCGAGAACTACAATCCCGAGCTGGCCGGCAAGGCAGCGGTTTTCCACATCAAGCTCAATGAGCTGAAGGAGAGCATCCTCCCCGAGCTGGATGACGACTTCGCAATGGACGTTTCCGAGTTCGACACCCTTGAAGAGTACAAGGCAAGCGTAAGGAAGGAACTGGAAGAGAAGGCAGCTGAGGAAGCTGAAAACGTGTTCAGAAACGCAGTTATGGAGAAGGTCATCGAGGGTATGACAGGCGCTATCCCCGAGGAAATGATCGACATGCGCGTTGAAGATACCATCAATAACTACAAGAGCAATTTTGCCCAGCAGGGCATGACCTTCGATCAGTATCTCTCCTATATGGGTATGGATCTCAACACCTTCAAGCAGAACATCCGTCCCTCTGTCCTCAATCAGATCAAGACCGACCTGGTCTTCGAGACTGTTGCCGATCTTGAAAACTTTGAGATCGCCGAGGAGGAGATCGAGGCCGAGTACGCCGTTATCGGTGACGAGTACAAGATGGAAGTTTCCAAGGTCAAGGATTTCATCCCCAGAGATTCCGTAAAGACCCAGATCAAGATCGAAAAGGCAAGAAACCTGATTTTCGATACTGCCGTACCCGAAGAGAAGGAAGAGGCAGCGGAATAACAAGGCTGAGATAATGTGCCGCCTGCAGACGCGTCCACGTTCAGAGTGGCATTGCAGGCGGCATTTTGCAAATTTAAGAAAAAGTGTATATTTTTGGTTTCATCTGGAAACTATTTCCTACTGAAAGGAGATTTACAACATGAGTTTAGTACCGTATGTAGTGGAACAGACCTCCAGAGGCGAGAGGTCATACGACATTTTTTCCCGTCTTCTTAACGACAGGATCGTGTTTCTGGGCGAAGAGGTAAACGACACCACGGCAAGCCTTGTTGTGGCCCAGCTTCTTTACCTTGAGGCACAGGACCCCGATAAGGACATCCAGTTCTACATCAACAGCCCCGGCGGCTCCGTCACCGCGGGTCTTGCCATCTATGATACCATGCAGTATATAAAGGCCGATGTTTCCACCATCTGTGTGGGTCTCGCCGCCAGCATGGGCGCGTTCCTGCTCTCCGCAGGCGCACCGGGCAAGAGACTTGCCCTTCCCAATGCCGAGATCATGATCCATCAGCCCAGCGGCGGTTTCCAGGGTCAGGCAACGGATATCAACATCCACGCCCAGTACATCCTGAAGATCAAGGAAAAGCTGAATCAGATCATGGCGGATAATACAGGCAAGCCTATTGAGGTCATCAGAGACGCCACCGAGCGCGACAACTTCATGTCCGCTGAGGAGGCAAAGGAATTCGGCCTCATCGACAAGGTAATTTATAAGAGATAAGCTTTAAAACAAAGCAGGGGCTTTGTTTTGAATCGGCAGAAGAAGGTTAATATCTATGGCTAACAAAAACGATTCCGGAATACTGAGATGCAGCTTCTGCGGCAAGACCCGGGACATGGTGGATCAGATCCTTTCCGGCAACGGCGCATGCATCTGCAACGAATGTGTGGATCTATGCGTTTCCATAATGGACGGAGAGTACGCCGAAAGGCGTTCCCACTCGGAGGGCGTTCCCCAGATCGACCACATTCCCCGGCCCCATGAGATGAAGGAGTACCTCGACAGGTATATCATCGGTCAGGAGCGGACAAAGATCGCCCTTTCCGTGGCAGTATACAATCACTATAAGCGCATCTATCAGGTGTCGGAGGACGATACTGAGCTTGCGAAGTCAAACATCCTCATGATCGGCCCCACCGGCAGCGGCAAAACTCTGTTTGCCCAGACCCTTGCCAAAATGCTGGAGGTGCCCTTCGCCATTGCCGATGCCACTACACTTACCGAAGCCGGTTATGTGGGCGACGACGTGGAGAACATCCTTCTGCGGCTCCTCCAGGCCGCGGACTTTGACGTGGAGCTGGCGGAGCGGGGCATAATCTATGTGGACGAGATCGACAAGATCGCCCGCAAGAGCGAGAATACCTCCATAACCCGTGACGTTTCCGGCGAGGGCGTTCAGCAGGCCCTCCTGAAGATCCTTGAGGGTACGGTTGCCAATGTCCCGCCCCAGGGCGGCAGGAAGCACCCCCATCAGGAGTTTATAAAGATCGACACTACGAATATCCTGTTTATCTGCGGCGGCGCCTTTGACGGTCTGGAGAAGATAATCGAGCGCCGGATGAATCAGAAGAGCATCGGTTTTAATGCCGACATTAAAGGCAAAAAAGATACAAATACAGGCGCGATATTCCAGAATGTCCAGGCTCATGACCTCTTGAAGTTCGGTATCATACCGGAGCTGGTGGGCAGGATGCCCATCATCACGCCTCTCGATTCGCTGAGCCGTGATGACATGATACGCATCCTTACGGAGCCGAAAAACGCTCTTATCCGCCAGTACAAGGCTCTGATGAGCTATGACGGTGTCGTCCTGGACTTTGAGGATGAGGCTCTCGGCGCAGTGGCCGATAAGGCCATTGAGTTCGGCATGGGAGCAAGAGGACTGCGATCCGTTCTGGAAAAGGTGATGCTGGATGTGATGTACACCGTTCCCCAGGATGACAGGGCGGAGCGGGTGATCGTCACTGCCGACTGCATCACCGACGGGGCAGCGCCGAGGATCATTCACAGGGCAAAGCCGGAGATCGATCCGGATGAGGCGTATGCATCATAATTAACACACAGGGAGTGTTGCGGAACAACAATATGCAATACTCCCTTTTTACACAATACAGTACCTTTACAGGAGGTGTTCAGATGAGTGACGGAAGAGTAGTAATAACCGAGGATATACCGATGATGCCCCTCCGGGGACTCACCGTGTTTCCGGGGATGATCCTCAATTTTGAAGTTGAGCGTCCCTTTTCCGTAAAAGCCCTTGACGCGGCCACAAACGGCGACAGACGCATTTTCCTGGTGGCACAGAGAGATATAATGCAGGAGGATCCGGGGGAAGACCAGCTTTACAAGGTGGGCACGGTCTGCATCCTGCGCCAGTTTATAAGGGCCCAGAACGGTATGATGAGAGTCCTGGTGGAGGGCGAAACAAGGGCGCGCCTTATCGGAACGTCCCGGGATGACGGGTACTTCCGGGCAGACGTCATGCTGCTGCCAGAAAAGCGCCCGGCAAAGGATACGCCCAAGGCGGAAGCTCTTCTGAGACAGACCGTAGGGCTCTATGAGGACTACATGGAGATGTCCGGCAACGACTCCCCGGAGGTGCTTATAGATCTCACCATGCGGGCCGATCTCGGTTACGCCGCTGACTATGTGGTGCAGAACATCTTCCTCCGCCACACCGAAAAGCAGATGGTGCTGGAAACTCTCGACCCTGTCC
>JAFRUW010000229.1 GCA_017438675.1 Oscillospiraceae bacterium
CGTTTTCGCAATAACGATCAAACAAACACGGACAGCCTCAAAAGCTGTCCGTGCATACGATAATTATTCCTGATTCGGCAATACACTGTTCAGTATTTTCTGCCGGCAAGCTTGTCAGCAAGCCAGCATAAAAAGTCCGGTTCTTCGAATGCGTCCATAATGGCTGCCCTGGCTTTTTCCGTTTCTTCGGCAATGATCCTTTCGCATTCGGGAATGCCGAGAAGAGCGGCATAGGTGTTCTTGCCGCTGCTTGCGTCCTTCCCTACTGTTTTGCCCATAGTCTCGGTTGTGGAGGTGATATCCAGGATGTCGTCCCTGATCTGGAAGGTCAGTCCGATGCTGTCCGCGTACTTCTCCGCCGCCTCAAGCTGCGTATCATTCCCGCCGCCTGCTATAACGCCGATTCTGCACGCGGCCTTAATCATGGCGGCCGTTTTGAGCCTGTGTATATTATTCACCTGCTCAATGGAAAGGGCTTTCCCCTCCCCCTCCATATCCAGAATCTGACCGCCGCATATCCCTTCCGGACCGGCGGCATGTGTCAGCTCTTTCGCCGCCTTCAGCACAGCTTCAGCCGGGAGGTCAGCAGAAAGCAGGGTATCGAACGCGGACGCCTGAAGCGCGTCACCCGCAAGCACTGCGGTACATTCACCGTATACCACATGATTTGTGGGCTTGCCGCGCCTGAGCTCGTCGTTGTCCATACATGGAAGGTCGTCGTGTATAAGGGAATAGGTATGGAGCATTTCGATGCCGCATGCCATTGGCAGCGCCTTCTCCATATTGCCGCCGCAAACACGGCAGAACTCAAGCGTCAGCACCGGTCTTATCCTTTTGCCCCCGGCAAGGAGGCTGTACCGCATGGCGTCATAGAGGAGCTTCTGCTCCCCGTCCCTGGTAAAATAACTGCGCAGGCCTTCTTCAGCCATGGCCTGTAATGCTTTCAGTCTGTTCTCCATCTTTCCACCTGCTTTTATTCCGCGTCGAAAAGCGTCTCAACGGGCTCGCCGTCGGCGCCCTTCTGGAGTTTCACTACCTTCTGTTCCGCGCTGTCGAGAAGCTGGCCGCAGCTCTTTATAAGCGCCGTCCCCTCCTCAAACAGGGTAAGGGACTGCTCCAGGGGGGCGTCGCCCTTTTCCAAAAGGCTTACGATCTCATTCAGCCTGTCCATGGCTTCCTCAAATGTCGGTTTCTTTTCCATTTTCTATCTCCTCAACTCTGCACAGTATCGTGTCCCGTTTCATTCTGAGACTGATCCTGTCGCCGATTTCCACGTCTTTTCCGCTTTTTATGACCTTGCCGTCCTTAGCCGCTATGCTGTAGCCTCTGCCCAGCACTTTAAGTGGGCTCAGGGCATCAAGCTTTGCGGCAAAGCCTGTGAATCTGTTCCTTCCGAGGGCTATCCTGCCCGTTGCCGCTGCCGTCAGCCTGTGCTGCAGGTGGTCAAGGGCCACCCGCCTGTCCTCTATGTAGTTAAGGGGGCTGGCAAGCACTCTTTTTGACGATATATCCTCAAGCCTCTGCCGTCTGCGGTTCAGCTCCCTTTTGAGGGCCTGGGCCATGCGTATCTCAAGGGACTTGAGGTATTCCCTCAGCTCCGTCTGATCAGGGACGCACAGCTCCGCGCCGTTTGACGGGGTCGCCGCCCGGAGATCCGCCACGAAGTCGGAGATGGTCACATCCGGCTCATGGCCTACGGCGGAGATGACCGGTATTCGGGAGTCGAATATCGCCCGGGCAACGATTTCCTCGTTGAATGCCCACAGATCCTCAAGGGACCCGCCGCCGCGGCCGGTGATTATCACGTCCGCCACATCGTGCCTGTTGGCATACCTGATGGCGCCCACGATCTCGGCCGGGGCCTCAACGCCCTGCACCCTTACGGGCATGACGATGACCTTTGCCAGGGGATATCTCTTTCCAAGGACACGGATCACATCCCTCACCGCCGCCCCGGCAGATGAGGTGATGACGGCAATACGCTTCGGGAATCTTGGGATCGGCTTTTTAAACCGGGTGTCGAACAGTCCCTCTTCGTAGAGCTTGCGCTTGAGCTGCTCAAAGGCGACGCTGAGATCGCCCACCCCGTCGGGGATCATTTTCGACACATAGAGCTGATACGCGCCGTCCCTGGGAAAGACCGATATCCTTCCGAAGGCGATGACCTTCATGCCGTTGTCCGGCCGGAACCGCAGGGACGCGGCATCCCGCTTGAACATTACGCACCTGACTGCCCCGTCCTGATCCTTCAGGGTGAAGTAGTGATGACCGGAGGGGTACCTCTTGTAGTTCGATATCTCGCCGCTTACATATACGGAGGACAGCAGAACGTCCTCATCGATTATGTTCTTTATGTAATTGTTAAGCTCCGAAACGGTAAAAACTTTATTGCTCATTATCGTTACCTGCCGCCCTGTAGGTCAGTATAGCCGTGCCCATGGCGTTGTCGGTGGAATACTGAGGCTGGGCGAATATCCCGTCGGGTACGGATTTTCTGAGGATCGAGTTGGAGGCCACGCCGCCGGAATACAGTACCGGCAGGTCGCCGTATGTATCCTTTGCCCGTTCGGTGACCCGGCGCACCGTATCCACAACCGACGCTATGGAAAAGTACGCAATTTCCTCCCGAGCCGCGTTTTTTTCAAACATCTGCTTCATTTTATGCTCCACGCCGGACAGGGAAAACCTCAGTCCGTCCAGCTTCGGCTTATAGAACGCGCCGTTTTTCGACGCGGAGGCCAGTTTGTCCAGCTCCTTCCCCGAGGGGAACTGAAGCCCCAGAAGCTGCCCTGTCCTGTCGATAAGCTGCCCTGCCGACACGTCGGCGGTGCCGCCGATTATCTCACACTCCACGGCGACTCCCTTGGGCCGCACATACAGGAGCTCCGTAGTGCCGCCGGAGAGGTGCCACGCCAGATGCTCCCTTTCAAGGAGATCCATCCTTCCCGCCGACCAGGCGGCGGCGGCGATATGCCCCTGCTGATGGGAAAAGGCGTAACAGGGCACGCCCAGGACCTTCGCCAGAACCTGAGCCTGACACACCCCCGCAAGGAAGCAGGGCATATAGGAATCCTCGGTCTCTCTTGGCTTTGAGCTTGCTCCCACGGCGATAATCTCGCCGGAAAAATCCAGCTTGTCCGTGATCTCCGGAAGTCTTTTCACATGCGAAAACAGGGCGGCAGACTGACGCAGTCCCAGTTCACCGGGAAGAACGTCCAACAGCCGTCCTGAATTGCAGCCCTCCGCCCCGTCGTACACGGCGCAGGAGGTGGTATAATTGCTGGTATCGAATCCTATCGTTATTCTTCTCACCGGTTCAGCTCACCTCTTATAAAGCTGCCCAAAACGCCGTTTATGAACGGAAGCGTCTCAGGCTCTTCATATTTTTTGGCAAGCTCCACCGCCTCGTTGACGCTGACCTTATCGGGAATGTCCGGCATATAGAGGATCTCATACATGGCGGTCTTCATAACCGCCACCGCCATGCGGGATATCCTGTGGAACTGCCAGCCCACAGCGTACTTCTCAACGTATCCGTCAAGCTCCGCGTTGTGCTCCCCAATGCCCCGGATCATTCTGTCTATGTATTCCATCTGTCTGCCGTCGGGATATTCGGCAAAGCTCTCATCCTCGGCGCCCAGGGACTCATAGTATTCCCGGTCAAACACGTCAGTCATTATATCACTTGCGTCTTTACCCGAAACGGTTATCTCAAAACACAGCTTTAAAACTATTTCTCGAGCGATTTTTCTTGTCATTGGTACGATCCTTTCGTCCTTCGGAAAACTCCGAAAAGCCGTTTTCCGCAGCCTTCGTCAACCTGTAAAAGTCCAACCCGCGCCGTAATCGGGCCGCGGGTCGGACGAACAGCGTTATTTTTCCAGAGAAATACCTGTTACATGGACGCCGACGGAATTAACGGTGAAGCCCGTCATGGACTCGACAGCGGAAGAAACAGCGTTCTGAACCTCTGTACCAACCTTGTTCACTTCAACGCCCAGGATCACGGACAGATAAATGTCGATATTGACGCTTTCCTCATCCAGTGTGACCTTGACGCTTTTCGCGGTATTCTTTTTCCCGAACAGGCCGGACATGTCCTTGCCGATGGAATACAGAGAAGCGACGCCCTCACATTCCAGTGCCGCAGCCGCCGCGATAGCCGCCACGACCTCTGTGGAAATGTTGATACTGCCCTGATTGTTGGGATATACGATATAATCTTTATTCTCAGCCATAGGAAACACTCCGTATCAGTAATTGGATTTAAGTCAGCTCAATGCCATACTTGGTTACATTGTAACACACCCGCAGAAAAAAATAAACACCAAATTTAAAAAGCAAGCGATGATTATTTGCGGTTTATACGTCCGGGGCGGAAAATCACTGTCTGATCTCTATTATTTTCAGCTGATCCGCCGAATATGCGGTCTCGCTGAGAACAATATCCTTGATCCTCGCCACCGCAGACTCCGACAGTCCCTGTTCGTCGGAAGGCACGGTGACGGTCACGCCGTCGTCGGTCATGTACGCCACGCAGTCCTTAAACCCCTTGGCGATGACAAGGCTTTCAAGACGGGCCTCCTCCTCGGTGCGCTTTGCGATGCTGACCATAGTTGCCATGGCCTCGTCAACAGCCGCCTTGTCTGCCCCGTCAGTCTCGGTAATGGTCTGCAAGGTGGACTTTGCGCTGTCCCGGGCCTGTTCCCGGCTGAGCCTCACCTGGTCGAAATACTCCGACGCCGCGCTCCCGCTGCTCTCCGCCTCCGCGGTTCCGTCCGGGACGAAGTAAAGGCCGCCTGCCTCTGCCTCGTCTTCTTCCGCCGTGTCAGTATCCTGCGCAGCGTTTTCCTCGTCCGCAGTCACGCTTTTTCCGCTTTTTGCCCCGGCCGAGACCTCCGCCTGAGTGTAGGACCAGTTGAGATACACCGCCACGCACACAAAAATAAGTACAGTCACGATTACCGCGTTTCTTTTAAATGATTTCATGTCATATACCGACCTTTCATAGTTATGATATTTAAAAACACGGCAAACACCCGATCATTGCCGCATTTTTGTCACCGTTATTCTGTCCGACCCGAGATCTGTAAGCCCCGCCACCGCCCGGGTGAGGGCCAGCCTCACCGCCGCATCGTCGGCGCCCTCGGCGATTATCAGCGCCCCCTGAAACTCGGGATAACTGTACCTTACGGTCACCGGCGATTCATCGCCCCCTCTGTCGGTCACCACCACCTTTACGGACTCCTCCGTTTCGGTGCCGTCAGCCGTTATCCTGGTTGAATACTCCCTGTCCTCCGCCAGTACCTGCTCGGTGCTTGACTTCACCGTCAGGACCACCCTGACCTTTCCCGCGCCGTCTATACCGGAAAGGGCCGATTCCAGCTTCTTTTCCAGCTCGTTTACCGAAAACTCCGTTTCCGTCAGCCCCGCCGTCTCCCGTATCTCTGTCTTTTTGCTTCCCCCGGAGGACATGAGCAGCAGCACCGCCCCGGCGGCGATCAGGAGCAGCACATATTTGTTTTTTTTAAGCCTGCTTAAGTACCGTTTTAACATATCTGCGTTCATCTGATCCACTCCAGGTTTGCCTCCGGTATGCCCAGTTCGGATTCTATCGTCTTTGAAAGGGTGTACTTTGCGTCCTCATCTCCTTCCCCGGAAAGCTCCGCACCCAGGGGATACCAGTATCCGTCGGTTGACCAGTCAAGGTTCACCTCGACAGATTCAAGCTCCACACCGGCCTCAGCCGCCTTGTCCAATATATATGCCCGGCACCGTTCCTCTATGTATTCTCTTTTCAGGTATTCCCGTTCTTCCATGCTGTCCTCAATGAGCTTTTCCGCGTCACTCCTGTACTCGGCAAGGGAACGGGAATAACCGTTATAATCAAACGACCTGATCCCGGAAAGCAGGGAAATCAGAACTGCAGCGCCGCAAATAAGCTTCACTGCCTTCTTTACTCTCCCCTCCGGGGCAAGGGCCATGCCTATGGCTGACAGCACCGCCATCCCGGTGAGATTCAGTATCCACTCTTTTATTTCAGGTCACGACCTTCATTATTGAGATTACGGAAATGTACAGCATTATCGCCATGGAGCCGCAAAGCCCCATCATCATGCCCGTCGCCGTACCCAACGCGCCGATCATGCCCGACAGCTTTTCCCCGGCAAGTGGCTTCGACAGGGACGCCGCCGCCTTGAACAGAAGGTGATCCATCCCCATTCTGAGTACGGGTAATCCGCAGGCAGCGAGGATCGCCGTCATGCCCATGACCCCTATGGTGCTTTTGAGCATCTGAGCCCCGTTTAATACCGCTGATGCCGCGTCTGAGATTATGCTCCCCACCACCGGGAGCATTGAGGATATGGCAGTCTTGGTCATTTTTACCGCCGCCGCGTCGGCAGAGCCGGTGATAACTCCTGTCATGGTGATATACAGGGTGAAGGCCAGGACCAGCAGCGTCATTCCGGTAACTGCCGCCCACTTCACGATCTTCGCCGCGGCCTCAAGCCCTCCGCCGAAAACCGCACTGCCCGCAGAGGCGGCGATATAAGCGTAGATCAGCGGAATTATCACGCTGTTCGCTGCGCTTGCAAGGATCTCTGTAAACATGGCGCAGACTGCGTACTTTGCCGCGGCGGAGGTCACCGCCCCTCCGGAGGCTGCCGCCGCCGTGAGAGTGGGGAGCAGCACCTTGCCGAAGGCGTCAAGCTCGTCCAGAAGCTCACGCCCCAGCCCGATAAACGATCCGCTTCCCCCGACGCACAGAGTGACGACAGCCAGCACCCCCGCAAGGTTTACAATGTCCGGCATTTTGTCGTCGTACACAGTCCCCGCCGCCGAGCAGAACAGCGTTATCGCTATGACCGAAAAGCCCCGCTTCAGCGTTTCTGAAAGTATGCCGCCGGCGCTCTCTTTTAAGTGCGTCCAGATGCTTTCCAGAGCCGAATCCGGGTCCCCCATGTCGGCCCCCTCCAGCGCCTCCCTTGCAAGGCCGGGCATCGCCCTTTCAATATCGCCGGTCTCCCCCTCGGCATAGGATGAAACGGAGGTAATTGCGATTATAAGAATAAACACAAGACAGAAAAGGGCTTTTTTCTTCATAACAGCGACTTTATCATATTGACTGCGGTTTCCATCAGCGGCAGGGCGGCGAACAGCGCCGCCGCCGTCCCCGCAAGCTCCACCGAGGAAGCAGCCGCGGTCTGACCGGAATCCCTGCACACGTCTGCGGCAAAGCGGGTGACGACGGCGATCCCCACGGCTTTCATAACCGCCGACACCGAAGCTGAGGGTATATCCGTAAGCCGTGTAAGCTTCGACGCAAATTCCGCCGCACTCTTTAACTGTGTTAACGCTATGTGCAGAACGACGATACCAACCGCCGCCGTGAGAAGAAGGCTTATCTCCGGGCTGTCCTTTTTTAAAACCACCGCCAGCGCCGAACCCGCCACAGCCAGCCCGGCAGCCTTTAACAGCACGTCCATTTCTACAGCCTGAACAGGGATTTTATAAGATCGAACAGTCCCGAGATCTCTCTCAGGATAACGATGAGCACCACCACAAGTCCGGCAATGGTGGTCATAAGCGCCTGTTCATCCCTTCCCGCCCGGGACAGGAGGAGGTTGAGAACCGCCACAAGTATCCCCACGGCGGCGATCCTGAATATAAGATTTACGTCCAAAGCTCCACCTCACAAGCACACTTACAGCAGCATTATCACTGCGAACAGGCCTGCCGCCGCCCCCAGAAATGCCTGTGACTTCCAGTTTCTGTCCCGTTCCTTCTCCGCCTTCTCCGCGAACATTTCAAACCTCTTTTTCGCCGTCTCAATTGCTTTTCTTTGTTCCGCTGCGTCGTACTTCCCCAGGCTGAAGCCCAGCTCCGACAGGGCAAGAACTTCCTCCTCCCTGAGAAGCAACTCCCCCGTTTCCAGGACAGCCCTGCGCCAAAGCTCCGAGAACGGAACGGCGCCTATGTCCCTCATGCGCGTTTCGGCGTTCCTGTAAAGCTGATTCGCGGGTTCCGGCGCCTGAGCCCCCAAAACGGCAAAAAGCTCGGGAACCGGGGTCAGCATGTCGCACAGCTCATGACCCATAAGCTCAAGGGACGATGCCACGGCTCTCAGGGCCACGCCCCTGTCTTTGAGCCCCTTCGCTCCCATAAGCCCCCAGGCGGCGGCTCCGGATACGAGCAGTATCGCTCCGATAAGTTTCAGCACAGTGTTTTCACCTCGTATTTCCGTTGTCCGCTGTCCCGTGATATGACAACGGCGTATTTGAATATCCCCTGCTCCAACAACTCCCTGTACATGGGGCGGAGCGTCAGATCCTTCTCATCCCATGCGTGGGCTGTGGCAAGAAGCTCCACCCCGCAGTTGGCGGCGTCTTTTATTGCCCGGATATCCTCCGGTCTCGTTATCTCATCGATGGCCGCGATCTGAGGGTTCATGGCCCGGAGCATAATAAGGATTGCCTGTCCTTTCGGGCATCCGTCCATAACGTCCGTATGGGGCCCCACGTCCATCTGCGGCAGTCCCCTGTACACCGAAGCTATCTCGCTCCGTTCGTCCGCCAGCGCAACACGGCAGCCGTCCTGCGATAACCTTCGCACCATATCCCGAAGAAGCGTCGTCTTGCCGCAGCCCGGCGGCGACAGGATCAGTGTGGATCTGAATTCCCCGGGGAGCATCTCAAACACCGGGTCCGATATGCCGGTCATCTCCCTCGATATGCGCACCGCGGCGGAGGTCAGCTCCCGGAAGCCGTCGGGTTCCCCGTTTTTCATCACAACAGTACCGCACAATCCTATCCTGAAGCCGCCCTCCGCCGTTATGTACCCCGATCTCATGCTTTCCCGGCAGGTGTGGGCGGAAACCCGTGTGGCGATTTCAAGAAGCGCTTCGA
>JAFRUW010000230.1 GCA_017438675.1 Oscillospiraceae bacterium
AACCTTCGGCAAGGAGAACGTGCGCACCGTGGACGTGAACGCGGTCTACGACGGCAACTATTGCACCATCGACGCCTACATGATGGACGGCCGCTGGTATGAGTTCGGGTTCACAGACGGCCGGCTCATGTACATCGAGCACTACGCCACGGAGCGCAGCAGCATCATGGGCTGGGGCGCCGACAGCCTCTACGTCAACACCATCACCGGCGAGCAGTTCTATCAGGAGTTTTGATTTCCCCCGAACGCCAAAGCCCCGCGGGTTCCTCTCCGCGGGGCTTTTCCTGTTTGCGATTTCCGTAGGGCCAAAAGCCTTCCCCTTGCAAGCTTTGCTTGCAGAGAGGGGAAGGGGGACCGCTTGCGGTGGATGAGGTGTTCTCGCCCGCTTTACACGTTCAACAACCTTCCCAAATACAGTGCCCCGGTCTTAAGGCTCTGGAGCGCCCCGTCCGCCAGTACCGGTCCGCCCTCTGCGCTCAGGAGGAACACGCCGCCTACGCTGTCGCCCTCCAAAAGGATGGGCACCCCCAGCAGGGCGGAGAAGGGGGTCTCCTGCCCCTCGATGAGTGGCGCGTTCCGCTCCTCAATGACCTGGCGGCCCAACAGCCGCCGCCGGAGGTTGTCCATAAGGGGTTTGTCCAGTAGCCAACGACGCTGCCGGCCTGCTGCGGCCACGCAGCTCTCCTTGTCCGTCACCGCCGCCGTGAGGCCGAAGGCCCCGTTCAACGCCTGGACATACTCCTCCGCCACGTCCCTGAGACCGCCCACGGAGGAGTATTTCTTGAGCTCGATGCATCCGTCCTCGCCCATGTAGATCTCCAGTGGGTCGCTCTCCTGGATGCGGAGAGTCCGCCGTATCTCCTTGGGGATCACGATCCGCCCCAGTTCATCTATCCGCCGCACGATCCCCGTCGCCTTCATATTTCACCTCTTCTTGCGTTTTTCATGCCCCTATTCTGAGCCGTTTTTGGCAAAAGTATGCAAACGGCTCCCTGAGAGCGCATTCCCGTT
The DNA here is from genome assembly GCA_017438675.1 of Oscillospiraceae bacterium. Taxonomy (GTDB): domain Bacteria; phylum Bacillota; class Clostridia; order Oscillospirales; family Oscillospiraceae; genus SIG495. The sequence continues at coordinate 1,012 of JAFRUW010000230.1, forward strand.
GTAAATCTCTGACAACCGCATCCGCCTCGTGCAAGCTCGCCGTTCCGGCATGGACGAAAAGATGCCGTACTGGGAAAAAAGGGACAGCACGATCGTCAAAACCTTTAGGAAAAGCGTGGTTGTTGGGGACTTTTTGCTTTGTTGACTTTTGATGGCGCATCCTGTATAATATTTCATGTATTATTCTGTGAGTCACTATGCATACCGCATAGGACAGGCAGATCCCGCCGCGGGCAGGGCTTTCCTGCCGCAGGCGGAGCAGGACGCTGAAACGGACGTGGCGCGGCCATAGCCGCCCCGGGACCGATCAGCCGAAACAGTGCAAAAACCCATCGAAGCGCCTACCGCGCTCCGAACGCCGAAGGCATGGCAAAAATGCATATGGAATAGCGCTATAGCTTTTTATTCAAGAACATCTTATTGGCTTTCAGAGGTAACACATGAATAAGTTTATAGTTGATCCGCGCTTTGCCGGGATCAAGCCGTTTGAGAAGAAGATTTGGCTGGCGAGCCCGACGATGCATGGGAATGAGCAACATTGGGTGGACGACGCGATCCAGACAAACTGGGTATCCACCGTAGGCGCCAACATCAATGAGGTGGAGAAGCAGATCGCAGCTTATGTGGGAACGAAGTATGCCGTGGCTCTTTCCTGCGGCACCGCGGCGCTGCACCTGGCCACCAAGCTGGCGGGTGAAAAGCTGTATGGCCAGGCGAGGCCCAACCAGGGCACGCTGCAGGGCCATCGGGTGTTTTGCTCCGACATGACCTTCGATGCATCCATCAACCCCGTGGCCTACGAGGATGGCGAGGCCGTCTTCATCGACACGGAGCCCGACACCTGGAACATGTCCCCCGAGGCCCTGAAGAAGGCCTTCGAACTCTATCCTGAGGTACGGCTGATCGTCGTAGCACACCTCTACGGCACCCCCGGCCGGATGGAGGAGATACGCGCTATCGCGGACGCTCACAATGCCCTGATCGTGGAGGACGCGGCGGAGTCTTTGGGCGCAAAGTATAGGCTGAACGGACAGTGGGTGGAGACCGGCACCCTGGGCGATTACAACTGCATCTCCTTCAACGGCAACAAGATCATCACCGGCAGCGCCGGCGGCATGTTCCTCACTGACAGCGAGGAGGACGCCAACAAGGTCCGCAAGTGGTCCACCCAGAGCCGGGAGGCAGCACCCTGGTACCAGCACGAGGAGGTAGGCTACAACTACCGCATGTCCAACATCATTGCGGGCATCGTTCGCGGCCAGCTTCCGTATTTGGACGAGCATATCGCTCAAAAGAAGGCGATCTACGAGCGCTACAAAGCCGGGCTCGCCGATCTGCCGGTCAAAATGAATCCGTTTGATGCGGAGAAGTCCCAGCCCAACTTCTGGCTCTCCTGTTTGCTCATCGACGAGGACGCCATGGCGCCTATGGTCCGCGGCGAACAGGATTACCTCTACACCCATGAGAGCGGGAAGAGCAGCCCCCACGAGATCTTGGACGCTCTGGCCGCCTTCAACGCCGAGGGTCGTCCCATCTGGAATCCCATGCATATGCAGCCGATCTATCTTACAAACCCCTTCGTGACTGTGGAGGGTAACGGCAGAGGACGCACAAATGCCTATATAAAAGGCTCTGGAATCGACGTCGGAGCCGATATTTTCCGTCGCGGACTCTGCTTGCCGAGCGATAACAAGATGACGCCGGAACAGCAGAACGTGATTATTGACATTATTCATAGGTGTTTTAGATGAGGCAGAGAATGTACGCAAAGTATATAAAACGTGTTTTTGACTTTATTCTTTCGCTTTGTGCCATCGTTGTTTTGTCTCCTATTCTTCTTATATTAACTATTATCGGTGCCTACAAAATGAAGGGAAACCCTTTCTTCACACAGGAGCGTCCTGGTTGGCATGAGAATATATTCAAGCTCATCAAGTTTAGAACGATGAGCAATGAGAAAGATATGAATGGAAACTTGTTACCGGATGAAGTGCGACTGAACAAGTATGGTAGGTTTCTCCGTAGTACTTCGCTGGATGAACTGCCGGAACTCTTCAACATAGCCAAAGGGGA
>JAFRUW010000231.1 GCA_017438675.1 Oscillospiraceae bacterium
CTATGAACGGAGCTTTGCCGAGTGGCTCAAGGACGGGAAATGCTGGACTGTTAATAATACAGAATATGTTCTGGCTGATTTTCTGTATCCCGAGCCTGCGGATAATATTCTTGACGCCATGCTGCGCATTATGAATTCCGGCTATACCCCGATCCTCGCCCATGTTGAACGATATGAAAAGCTCCACCGTGATCTCAGAGAGATCGACAGGCTGAAATCCTGGGGCGTTGTGATCCAGCTGGATGCACAATCTGTTCTCGGTAATCTCGGCTATTTCTCAAAAGCCCGCTCCAGACGTATTCTGAGTGCCGGACTTGCCGATTTTGTGGCCTCCGACGCCCATGATCTGACCCGCCGCCCGCCTCAGCTTTCCCGGTGCTGTGACTTTATTTCCAGGCGTTACGGTGAAGAGTACGCAAGGATACTGTTTTGGGATAATCCCATCCGTATTCTGGAAGGGAAAGCGGTGTGATACCCGGGACGCAGGGGAGTTGTGATTCATTCAAACATGGCTCTGAGGTTCTCGATGGCTTTTTTCTCGATCCTTGAAACGTATGATCGGCTGATCCCGCATACCGCCGCAACCTCTCTTTGGGGCATGGGCTGATTACCGTTAAGCCCGTAGCGCATGACGAGAATATCCCGTTCCCTCTGCTCCAGATTGGCCAGATACTTAACGAGAAGGCGGCGCATTTCCTCACCGGCCACGTTGTCGAACATGTCGTCCTCCACACATATCACGTCCATCAGTGAAAGACTGTTGCCCTCTTTGTCCGTGTCGATTGAGTCAGACAGGGACAGGTCGCCGGCGGTCTTTTTTATGCTTCGGAAGTACATCAGTATCTCATTCTCAATACAGCGGCTGGCGTAGGTGGCCAGCTTTACGCCCTTGTCCGGCCTGTAGGTGGAGATGCCCTTTATGAGCCCGATTGTGCCGATGGAAATGAGATCGTCCTGATCGCAGGACTGTGTGTAGTATTTTTTGATTATATGGGCAACCAGCCTGAGATTGCGTTCGATAAGTATGTTCCTGGCCTCAATATCGCCCCCGGCGCACAGCTCCAGATACCGCCTCTCCTCGGCGGCGGTAAGGGGCCTGGGAAAGGAATTCCCCGACGAGAGCCGGAGCATCAGAGCGGGGTAAGACAGTATCATTGCAAAAACGGATGACAGCATAAGATCCCTCCTTCGGATTAATCCTATGCTGTCATAATTTGTCCATATACGATAAAAACATGCAGGCAGACCGTACAGGCCGCCTGCATGCTGCGTTTTAGTTTAATGAACCTCCAGCGGGTTTTCCTCACCCGCGGCGAATTTCATAAGGCCCAGGACGGAGTTGTGTACCATGTTCCTGACTGCCTGCTCGGTGTAAAACGCCATGTGGGGCGAGAGCAGGACGTTGGGCATGGTGCGGAGCAATGCCAGATCGGGGTGGGTGAGGGGCTCGCCCTCAAGGTTTAAATAGTAGAGTCCCGCCTCGTGCTCAAAAGTGTCGAGAGCGGCGTAACCCACCTTGCCGCTTTTCAGGGCGTCAATCAGGGCGGCGGTGTCCACCACGAGGCCACGGGCGGCATTGACGAGGATTACCCCGTCCTTCATCTTGCTTATCTCGTTGGCGCTTATCATGTGATAGTTGAACCGGGAGCCGGGAACGTGAAGGGAAATGATGTCGGATTCCCGGTATATCGTATTCAGATCGGTGTACTCCGCTATGGCGCTTACGGATTCCTTGGGGTAAACGTCGTAGGCCAGGATGCGGCAGCCGAAGCCCTGGAGCTCACGGATGACCGCCTCTCCGATCTTGCCGGTGCCGATGATGCCCACGGTGCACTGGTTGAGCTCCTTGCCGATTTTCCCCTTGAGGCTGTAGTCCTGAAGGCGGGCTTTGTCCATGATGTACTGCATGTTGCGGCAGGCCATGAGCATGAGCATTATGGTGTAATCCGCCACGCCGTCGGGCTCGTAGGTGATGTTGGAGATCCTGATGCCGATCTTGTTGGCGTAGGGCACGTCGATGTGCTCGTAACCGATGCTGCGGGTGGAGATATAGCGGACGCCCAGGGAGCAGAACCTGTCAAGAAGCTCGGGGTAGAGCGGGTTTGTGATAATGGAAACGCACTCGTATCCTTCAGCCAGATATGCGTTTTGGAGGGAGGGATAATCGGAGGTGAATGCGTAATCTATGCCGTATTCCCCGCAGATTTCCCGGAAGTATTTCAGCTCGTCGTATTCTCTGAGCGCGTATGCGAATATTTTCATGCTGCCGCCTCCTGACAATAGGTTATTTACGATTATGAATCATCATAATACCGGGGAAAACCTTTGTCAAGAGGTGAGGGGGTCTCCGCCGTCAGCCAGACGTAAAACAACCGCCGCAGCAGGCGGTGAGCCTGCGGCGGCGGGGCAGTGCGGTGCTATACGATTTTCCTGAAGCCCGGAATTCTGCTGAGTATGTATGAACTCAAATATCCCAATGCAAGAGTTGCTGTGAATACAACGGGGATAGTGATAAGCGCAAAATCAATGCCTGCTTTGTCCAGAACCTTATACATAAGCGCAATGAACAGAGCATGAGTGGCGTATATGCCAAGACTGTACTTTGCAACGGAAGAAACAGCTCTGTTCGGGGGTTCCGCGTTCATAAACCTGTCTTTTACGAAGACGAATACCGCAACTGTCTGGAACAGCACATTCAGGCTGAGATTGTCGTACATTTTGACTGTCCGGCCGGTGGTGCGCGAAAGTATGTATGTTCCGAAGACTGTTACAAGCAGACCGGCGATTCCCAGGATGTACACGGCCTTTTTGTTTTTGATCTCATAGTTATGAAAATACCATCCGAGAATAAAAAATGATGTGTAACCCCCAACATATCTGAGCTGCAGGTTCTTTTCCATTACATAGTTTACACTGTCCAGGGCGTTTGTATAATTGCCCGTTATGCTTATGATCTGCGGGATTATAAACGCGAATACAAATGACAGCAAAAGGAAGTATTCCACATACTTTTTGTTTTCGTCGGTTACCCACAGCCTTAAAAGCGGAACGATCAGGTACAGTCCGATTATCAGATATATAAACCACAGATGATAGTGCCCGATAATGAGAGAATCGACAACTCCGGCAAAATCGACCGGCCTGTGCTCTATAATGAGAGGATATGCGATGCCGTATATCAGGCAGTATATAACCGACCAGCAGACAAAAAACACGGCCATTTTCACGACACGCTTTTTAAGCTTTTTCGGTGTATATTCATAGTTCCTGTCAAGCATCAGCGCCCCCGAGATCATCACAAACATCGGAACGCCTATTCTGACAAATCCGTCAAGTATGCCGGCTATCCAGAAGTTTACCGAGCCGATGCCTCTGTCGACATATATCGCGCTGGAGTGATTCAGTACTACAGACAAGCAGGCTATTACTCTCAGTATGTCCAGATAGTATATTCTGTTGTTTTTCCGCATTTTGCCTTCCCCTTCCCGTTGAAGCAATCGGTTTTAATCACATTCTACTACAGTTTTATTATTGCCGCAATATTTTTTTGCGCGTGTAACCTGCCCGCTCCTCCACATGCCTCAGCGCAAATCATATACAAAGGGTAAATCACAGCTGCAGATGCAACGCAAGTTTCCCAAAGAGCGGTTATCATTGAAAAAACCTCGTCAAAAGACGAGGTTTTTTCATGGTGCCGGTGACCGGGCTCGAACCGGTACGCTGTCGCCAGCGGCGGATTTTGAGGAATTGTCGTGTCTTGGAAGTTAAGGGAAGATGGCGGAAGTCAAAAGCTGTTGGAGGACGATGGAAGAAGCCGCAAAGCCTTGCCGCACTTGCAGATTTTGCCCATGGCCTCCCAAAAAATGTCCGTTGCGCCTGCCATTGCGGAAAAAGCTGAATTTTGGAGGCCACGCTGGAATTTGGAGGCCAATTGGAGGCCAAAAGCAATTTACATCTTATTGCAACACTATTTTGATGCTTTACGGGTTGGTTCATTTCCCATCGACAAATCTATTATGGAGATGAACGACATGACAAGAAAAGAACTGAAGATCCTGTTCCGTGAATACCCGGACGTTGTGTCCCTTCCGGAACTGTGCACCATGATGGGAGGCATCGGTGACGGCACGGCGCGGAAGCTACTACGGAGCGGTCAGATCAAATCCCTGATGATCCGCTCAACCTATTACATCCCCAAAAAGTACGTGATC
>JAFRUW010000232.1 GCA_017438675.1 Oscillospiraceae bacterium
GGAGCGCCTGACGGCGTACAAGGACTTCAGGGGTACGGTACCCATAGAGACAATTTATCTTTACGATATTACCGGCATTACTCCCGCCGCGGCAATGTCTGAGCGGAAGGCCGATATGATACTGTACGACACGTCGGCGGGAACGCTGGACGTGTACACCGACCACGAGACGCGGTATTTTGAAAGCACCATACTCCAGTTCATCGGCTTCGATACGACAAACAGCGTGCTGAGACACAGCGTGGTCCGCCGGGCAATGAGCCATCTTGTGAACAGGGAGGATGCCCTTGCGGACTATTCCTCCGGCAGCACTGTGGCAGCGACGCAGATCATGTCCCCCGCGTCCCCGGGATACGACGCCACCCCAAAGGCGGAGGCGGACTACTCCGTCCGCAAGTTCACGGATATCCTGAACGAGCAGGGGGCGACGGATTCCAACGGCGACGGCTGGCTGGAATTTGACGGCTCTACCATGGATTTTGATTTTATAGTCTGCAAAGACTCGCCCAATGCGGTGTCCGCCGCAAGCGAGATCGCCCTGTCCATGAGGAATGTGGGACTGAAGATCGACCTTCAGGCCCTGGACTATGAGGATTATATGATCGCCCTTATGAAGGGGGATTTCGATATGTATTACGGCGAGGTGCGCCTCCCCGCGAATTTCGACCTGACGGAGATACTGGGGAGCGAGGGCAGCCTTAATTTCGGCCATTATTCCGGCTTTGACGAGGCTCTTTCCGCGTGGCTCACCGCAAAAGGCGACGAAGAAAAGGCTGAGGCGTCGTCGGCGCTGTGCGGACTTGTCTGCGAAGAAGCGCCGGTGATCCCCGTTTGCTACAGAAAGAACGCCGTCGCCATTCCAAGAGGCAGGATTTCCGGTATGGAACCGGGGCAGCAATGCCTGTTCCGGGGCTTTGAGAACTGGGAGATCAATCTCAGATCGTAGAAAACGTGAAATAAAAATGATTTGCGCTGATCGGCGGGCTGTTTTGGTTTTGTTGCTTATTATCATAATACGATTGTATTCGTAATCTTTTTTCGCCTGCGCGGCGGGCGCCCCATTTCTTTAGTGTGAAAGAAATGGGGGAAAGAACACACCAAAGGCGTTCCCCCTTTGGAAACCCCCTGGTGGAAACAAAGATTTCGTCCGGTCGTTAACAATGTTGTGCGTATACGGTAGTGCGGTATCCCTAAACCTTAACAGGTTGTACGTCTATCGTTCGCTGAACGCTCCTGCTCAGTCACGGGAGAGAGGCAGATTTCAAATCTGCCGTTGCAGTAAGCGGTTGAGCGCGTAAGACGCATGCAGTATCAGACACGCTTTCTATCGTTTTCGCCGACGGTAATTCAGTGGCTGTTCTTTCCGTTTCAGGGAAAAGTATCCAAAGGAAAACGGCATAATAAGCCGCCCACTTTGGCCGCCTCTTTTCCATGTTTCTGGCGGGACAGAAAGTATGTGCCCCCGCGGCATGAGCGGAGAAAAGATTAAGATAATAAAACGACAATCGGCATACGACAGAGCATGGATAAAACCGCAATTTCAGTCAGGAGGATAATACTATGACAGACAGGGAGCTTATTAACACCGCCCGGGAAGCCATGAAAATGGCCTATGTTCCCTATTCCAGATTTGCCGTAGGAGCGGCACTTGAATGTGACGACGGAACGGTATTTACCGGCTGCAACATTGAGAACGCTGCCTTCGGCTGCACCGTCTGCGCCGAGCAGTCCGCCGTATCGAACGCCGTGTCCTCCGGGCACAGGCGGTTCCGCAGGATCGCAATAGCTGCCGACAGCAAATCCTACTGCTACCCCTGCGGCACCTGCAGGCAGATCCTTACGGAGTTTTCCCCGGGTATGGAGGTCCTTTCCGTCAGGATGGACGGCAGATACGTGAGCTACCGCTCTCCGCCCTTCTGCCCCAGCCCTTTGTTAACGAGCAGAATTAGTCCATCAGCCTTCTGATCATTCTCTCAAGGATCACGGCGTGGCGGCCGTCATCTTCGGAAATTGACTTGAAAATCCGGGCAAGATTTGGTATCTTAGTTTCCTGACCCGCCCGGCGGAAGGCTTCGGCGCTTTTCGTCTCCCGGTTGTACATGCTCCGGATAAGGGTCAGGGCGCCGCCTCTTACGGGCTTCTGCCCTGAAGGGCGGAAGCTGTCGCCGGTCAGAAGGAAATAGGCGGAGCGGAGCATTTTGAGATGACGAAGCTCATCGCCCCTCAGTGACCGGAATATCCTCTTGCTGGCGGGCGACGTGCTGCGGCGGGCCAGATGGCCGTATATTCCGGCGTTTTCCGCCTTGTCGTCCATGAACCTGCGGAGGAGCCTTATGTCCTCCTCCCGGCTGGGGGCACGGCCTTCACCGGGTTTTGTGACCCTGCTCCC
>JAFRUW010000233.1 GCA_017438675.1 Oscillospiraceae bacterium
TATCAGCACGGTTATGAGGAATACTCCCAAAGCGATAATGAGAACTCTCCAATCGACGACTCCTATTATGGCTGCGCCTACAGCGACACCCTTGCCGCCCTTGAAGCCGAAGAACACGGGCCAGCAGTGCCCGATGATGCAGGCGGCGCAGGCAATGGAGATACCCGGCTTGCCCATAAGCAGGAAGCCGATAAGCGCCGCGACAAGTGTCTTTGCCACATCGCCGAAAAGAGTGGCCAGGCCGAATTTGAACCCGTATACTCTGGCGACGTTTGTAGCGCCTGCGTTGCCGCTTCCCTTTTCCCTCACATCCTCGTGCTTGACGAATCTTGACAGCAGAACTGCGATGCTTATGGAGCCCAGCAGATAGGCGGCAGCAGCAATAATTATTACTTTTACAACAATCATAATAATCAACCCCCGATTCATTCTTCTTCAGAATCAATTATACATCAATAATCCCGTTTGGTAAATAGAAAAAACGCCCCATAGGAGCGTTTCAGCATGTCGACAAAAGTCGACATGCTTCAAAACAAATCTTGCGATTTGTTTTGAGTAAGATGCGCCGCTGCAGCGCACAAATTGAATTGGTTTTAATACTGAATAAAGGATAATTCAATTTGCACGTTTGCGGCTTTCCTGTATTTTTCCCGTGATACATGCTCCCGGGAAAAATGGATTTAAATCTGTTTCGCCGCTGCGGCGGCGAAATTCTGCGAAGCTTTTCCTCGTAATCTGGGTTTGTATACAGTCTGAAGCGCCCCATAGGAGCGTTTTCCTGTTTAATCTTTTATCAGCTTATGCGGTAGTGCCCGACAATGTCGGTTCTGCCCTCCAGCTTGTCCTCTTCGTATGCCTTCTGATTCGGGCTGCCGTGGTGCAGCAGGAGGGGCACGCCGCGGCGGTTTCTCAGATCCGACACCACACCTATATGTCCTTCCTCAAAAATGACTATATCGCCGCCCTGCCACTTCTCGATTTCTGAAGTGTCGTTTGTCAGAACAACGGCATTGCTGTCGAAATACGGCTTCAGCACCGAGACTCTGCGGAAGTCGATATTTTTGTCCTGAACCTCTATGTCGTACCTCTCCGGGTGGGCGGTAATGTCCTCATCCACCAGGTCTCTCAGATTGTATCCCGCGTCCAGCATACCGAAGGCTACGACGTCGGTGCAGACTCCGTATTCGTCATCGGGGTAACCGCCGGAGTAGTATTTGCTCTCATAGACAGGCTCCGTGGCCAGATAATTCCTGACGTTTTGCAGGAAATCGGTCTGATCGTCCGCACCGTCGCCGTCCATGTCAACTGCGCTCGTATACGTGGGTATACCGAAATCCGCGTTCGTGTACACCTTATCCGATCCTGTTCTCCATTTGAGATAAGCGGCAAGCAGAATTATAATCAGAGCAAACAGGACAATCAGGACGCCTGTGCCCTTGCTTTTGCGTTTTCTTTTCATGATCCTATCCTCCCGTTTCCGTGCATACTTCGATTCTACACGATTCTTCTTTGGAAGTCCTGCGTTTCAGCTTCTTAAAATCTTACGAAAACCTTACGGTTTTACCCGTTCCTCAGGCAGAAGCACGGTAAACACAACTGTTTCATCGCGGCTGTCGGCGATGATCCTGCCGCCGTGGAGCTCCGCCATCTCCTTCGCTATGGCAAGCCCCAGTCCGGAGCCGCCGCTCTTTGTCCCGCGGGAGGGATCGAGACGGTAAAACTGCTCAAATATGCGCTCCAGCTTGTCCTTCGGTATTGTTTTTCCTCTGTTTGAAACAGTAACCTCAACGCCTGCGTCATTTGCCGCCATTCTCACGGATATGGGCGAATCCGCGTAGGAATAGTTCACGGCATTGCGGAAAAGATTGTCGAACAGTCTCTCCAGCTTGTCAGGGTCGCAGGTGAAGCGTACGCCCTTCTGTATATCGGCGTCCCACGTAAGCCCCTTTTCCAGCAGCATGGGAGTGAACTCATGGGTGATCTGCTCCAGCATCAGGGAAAGGTCGACGGTGGATTCCTCAAGGGTGAGCCGGGACAGATTGAACCGGGCGATCTCAAAGAACTCGTTTATCAGATCCTCAAGCCTTACGGATTTGTCGTAGGCGATGTTAACGAACTTCTCCCGCATTTCCTTCGGAAGCTCCGGCTCGTCCTGAAGAAGGGACAAATACCCTATCACGCTGGTGAGGGGCGTTTTCAGATCGTGAGCAAGATACACAATGAGGTCATCTTTCTTCTGCTCCGCCTCTCTCGCCGCTCTCTCGTTATAAAGGGCATTCTCCCGCACCCGGTTCAGCTCATTTTCGATATCTGTCATGTTCCGCGGCAGCTCAATAGGCGTTTCCGTGGGCCTCGCCAGATTCCTTGCGGCGTCAGTTACCTTTTCCATATCCCTGTAGGGCCTTACGGCGAGGAATATGGAGATGATAAACCACGCAATAAACCCCAACAGCAGATAGTTGTCATATACAAACTGAGCCAGTATATACAGCGGCTCGTCACCATACCACACGCGGGAATCCATGATCCGCGAACCGAAAACCATCATCAGAAAAAGCCCCGCGATAAAAATCAAGAATGTCAGCACAAAGCGCAGTATGGCTCTGTTTCTCATGCGGCCGCCGTAGAACGCGCCGCCTCTGCTCATGTTCCTATTCAACGGTGTATCCCACTCCCCAGACTGTTTTTATATATTTCGGCTGTCTGCCCGTGTCCTTCATCTTCTGACGAAGCCGGGAAATATGCGCCATAACGGTGTTGTTGCTGTCGTAATACTTTTCCTGCCACACGGCTTCAAACAGCTCCTCCGAGGTCACGACACCGCCCCTGTTCCGGCACAGATGGAGCAGTATCTTAAACTCTGTGGGGGTCAGGACAAGCTCGCGGCCGTTTATGGAGCATTTGTGGCTCACATTGTCGATATGGAGCCCGCGAATATCGATCTCATCGCGAGGCGCCTCCGGGGACGCGGCGGAATCGTATCTTGCGTACCGCCGGAGCTGTGCCTTTACCCTTGCCACCACCTCAAGAGGATTAAACGGCTTTGTGATGTAGTCGTCCGCCCCTATGGCAAGGCCGTTGATCTTGTCTATATCCTCCACCCTTGCCGTCAGCATGATTATGGGGAAATAGTGGGTCCTGCGGATCTCCTGACACACGGCAAAGCCGTCGATATCCGGAAGCATGACGTCGAGTATCGCAAGGCTCAGGTTGTTTTCCCGGACGCATCTCAGCCCGTCGGCGCCGTTATAATACTTATACACATTGTACCCCTCGTTTTTGAGATACAGCTCCACAAGATCGGCGATCTCGACCTCGTCGTCAACTATCATTATGTTTTCCTTCACGCCGTTTCCTCCGCTGTTATATATGCTCGTATTAATACTTCACAGGAAAACAACAGCCCTTTTCGGACTGATTTGTCTAAAAAGAGCTGCTGGATCATGCTATTAATCAGTTATCGGAATTATCGGAAGGCTGGAAGTAGGAATAACCGTATAAATGGCCCGGCTCAAGCACTTCACCATGCTTGTAATAGGCAAGCTCGCTCACGGTAACGCACTGGTAGCCCTTTGAATCCAGATAATCCAGAATATCCTCAAGGGCGTTGTATGTGCTTCCGTGTATGGAGTGCATGAGAACCACCATGCCGTCGAGGTTGCTTTCACTCTTTATGGACTCAAGAACAGCCACCGGGTCTCTTGACTTCCAGTCCTCTGTGTCCACGGACCATGTGACAACCGGAGCCTTTGCCAGGCTCTTCCTGTCCCCGATGGAACCGTAGGGCGGGCGGAGGAGTGTGGGCGCCTCGCCGGTTATATCTACGAACACGTCGATGGCCTTGTCGATCTCGGCCTGTGCCTCCTCCTCGGAAATGGACTTGAGGTCCTTATGGGAATATGTATGGCTCCCCAGCTCGCAGCCGTATTCAAGCTCTTTCTTTATAAGATCGGGATACTCCTTCGCCATATTGCCAACTTCAAAGAAGGTGGCAACGGCGCCGTGCTCA
>JAFRUW010000017.1 GCA_017438675.1 Oscillospiraceae bacterium
AACGTTCAGTGCCAGGGCGCACCTGTAGATAAACGCGAAGTTCAGGTCGGAAGCGCCGGCCTCGCACTGCCTGTACTCCTCAACGGAAACGTCGGTCCTCTCCGCCATTTCCTCGGGAGTAAAGCCCGCAATCTCTCTCAGCTCGCGGATACGCCCGGCCATCTCCTTGAGCTTATACTCCAATGCCATCGTATTTGCCATGATCGTCCTTCTCCTTTGTTATCGATTCCATATTTCCGTTATGCATACGGCGTGCGCCGTAAATGGGGGCTAAATCCCCAGAGCACAAAAAAACCGCCTCAAAATATTGAGGCGGGGATATCCGCGGTACCACTCAATTTGTGCATTACTGCACCACTCAGGCTCTGACAAGCCGTTCACCTTAACGCAGTTATACGGGAGGCTCTACTTGCTGACGCTTTCTGCACTCCGGCTCGGGAGCGACAGGCACCTGAACTCATCCGCTGCCGGCTCGCACCAACCGCCGGTTCTCTGAAGCTTTGAAGCTCTGACCCTCTCCGTCATAGCCTTTTATTCGATTACCCGTATAACATAACATAAGTCTGTTGTTTTGTCAAATATCAAAATGCCCAAATTTGCAAAAGCCCCTTTGTAAAAATATGTAAAAAATCCTGTTGACAAATCAATTGGATGGTGCTATTATCAATCTGCAATTCAAAATGCAAAATGCTGAGACGAAGACGGTCCGGTGATCTGCATTTTCAGAGAGTCGGCGGCCGGTGCGAGCCGATAATGTGATCCCCCATATGACCCATCCCTTCCGAGCAGAAAGCCCGAATTCTTTATGATAGTAGGCGTTTTCCGTGATGCCGCGTTATTGGCAAAAGGCTTGATGGAGCCTGGAGTGGCGCTTTTTAAGGCGCAAATTGAGTGGTACCGCGGATTATCCCGTCTCATGTTATGAGACGGGTTTTTTGTTTTTTCTTGGCCGCAACCCCCGATTTATGGCGCACGCCTTGCCGTATCACCCGACAGTCCGGTACATCTGCCAAAAACATTTTATATTATTTTTGGAGGAAAATATGAACATGCAGGCAAGCACAGTCCTGAACGAAGTCGTTGACAGGATCAAGGAACTCAGAGAGATTTCCGGTTACACCATCGAGGAGATGGCGGAAAAGACCGATCTCACCCCGGAGATGTACGAAATGTACGAGACCGGCGAGGCGGATCTTCCCTTTACTTTTATCCACAAGTGCGCGCTGACCTTCGGCGTCGGCATCACCGATATTATGGAGGGCGGCAGCGCCCGCCTGTCCCTGTACAACGTGACGAGAAAGGGCGCGGGCCAGGTCACCGCCCGCGAGGAAGGCATCGAGATCGTGGGTCTTGCCACACGCTTCAATCACAAGATTGCGGAGCCCTTCCATGTAAAATACGAATACTCCCAGGATCAGCAGAACAAGCCCATTCACCTCACCACCCACAGCGGCCAGGAATTTGACCTGATCCTCAAGGGCAAGCTGAAGGTCCAGATCGGCGAGCATATCGAATACCTCTCCGAGGGCGACAGCATCTATTACGACAGCGGCACGCCTCACGGCATGATCGCCGTTGACGGCGAGGACTGTGAGTTTGTGGCGGTGGTTCTTCCCGGTGAGGAGACCGAAACGAGTCTCGTGGGCGAGACCATTGTCGGCGCGAGACAGACCGAGCCCCTTATCTACGAGAAGTTCATCACCCCCGTGGAGGACGAGAACGGCGCTCTCAAGTACATCTACTTCAACAACGAGGAGCACTTCAACTTTGCCTACGACGTGGTTGACGTTCTGGGAACCGTAAAGCCCAACAAGCTGGCCATGCTCCACGTTGACAGAGACAAGAATGAGCGCCGCTTCACCTTCTCCGACATGAAGAAGATGTCCGGCAAGGCCGCGAACTACTTCAAGTCCTTAGGCATAAAGAAGGGCGACAGGGTCATGCTGGTCTTAAGGCGCAACTACCAGTTCTGGATCTCCATGATCGCGCTCCATAAGATGGGCGCCATCGTGATCCCCGCTACGGATCAGCTCCTGCAGAAGGACTTCGTATACCGCTTCAACGCCGCCGGCATCTCCGCCGTCATCTGCACCGGTGACAGCAACACCTGGCAGGAGATCGACAAGTCCATGGCGGAATCCCCCACACTGAAGCTCCGCATCATGGCAAACGGCGTTCAGGACGGCTGGCACGACTTCGACACCGAGTACGAGCTTTACAGCACCAACTTCCCCAGAACAGAGGATACACCCTCCGGCAGCGATCCCATGCTCATGCTCTTCACCTCCGGCACCTCCGGATACCCCAAGATCGCGGCCCACACATACAAGTACCCTCTCGGTCACTTCATCACCGCCAAATACTGGCACTGTGTGGAGCCTGACGGCCTGCACTTCACCATTTCCGATACAGGCTGGGGCAAGGCTCTCTGGGGCAAGCTTTACGGCCAGTGGCTCAACGAGGCGGCTGTCTTTACATACGACTTCAACCGCTTCAACGCTCACGACATCCTCCCCATGTTCGCAAAGTACAATATCACCACCTTCTGCGCGCCTCCCACAATGTACCGTATGCTCATAAAGGAGGACATCTCCAAGTACGACCTCAGCTCCATCAAATACGCCAACACCGCCGGCGAGGCGCTGAATCCCGAGGTGTTCCATCAGTTCAAGAAGATCACCGGCCTCACGATTATGGAGGGCTTCGGCCAGACGGAAACCACCCTTACCATCGGCAATCTGGTGGGCATGAAGCCCAAGGTAGGCTCCATGGGCAAGCCCAGCCCCCAGTACGATGTTGACATCGTCGATCCCGACGGCAACCCCGTGGGCATCGGTGAAGTGGGCGAGATCGTTATCCACACGGAAAACGGCGCACCCTGCGGTCTGTTCCTGGGCTACTATCTCAACGAGGAAAACACCCGTGAGGTATGGCACGACGGTCTGTATCACACCGGCGACACCGCATGGCGGGATGAGGACGGTTACTTCTGGTATGTAGGCCGCGTTGACGACGTGATAAAGTCATCCGGCTACCGTATCGGGCCCTTCGAGATCGAAAGCGTCATCATGGAGCTGCCCTATGTCCTTGAGTGCGGCGTATCTGCCGCTCCGGATGAAATAAGAGGTCAGGTGGTCAAGGCCAGCGTCGTCCTTGTAAAGGGTACCGAGGGCACCGAGGAGCTTAAGAAGGAGATCCAGAATTACGTGAAAAAGCGTACCGCTCCCTATAAGTATCCCCGCATCGTCGTATTCCGGGACGAGCTTCCCAAGACCATCAGCGGCAAGATCATAAGGAACAAGTTATAATAGTGAGATTACAGGGGAGCGCCCGCGCTCCCCTGTGAATGATACCGAATCAGTAGGATTTTTATATTTTACATAAAACAAGACGACATATTCAGGCAAAAAATCATTATATTTACGCTTGTTTTGACTATTAAGTTGTTATATCATTATTAGGATAAAGTCACTGTCCGATTTTATAAGGAGAATATCGTGTTCAGCAGGGAAAATCCATACTTTATGCATACAAATAAGCGGATATTGGTTGTCACCGGCCATTACGGCAGCGGCAAGACGGAGTTCTCCGTCAGCCTCGCCATGCTCCTCCGCAAGCTGGACATGACAGGCGGCAAGCGCCTTGCCGTCGTGGATCTGGACGTGGCGAATCCCTATTTCAGATCCCGTGAGCGGAAAGAGCTTCTCAGGCAGAACGGCATCGAGCTTATCGCCAGCTTCTACGACAGCGAGATAACGGCTGAGCTTCCCGCCATCTCTGCCGACGTGAGGAAGCCTATGGAGGACGAAAACTGCTTCGTCATAGTTGATGTTGGCGGCAATGACGCCGGCGCCAGGGTATTGGGCCAGTTCCGCAGATACTTTGAGGGGAATCACCTCTTCCTCACGGTGGTGAACGCCAACCGTCCCGAGACCAGGGACCTTGAAGGCGCGCTGTTCCATCTGGAATCCATAGAGGCGGAAACGGGGCTCAAGGTTGACGGCATTGTGGACAACTGCCATCTTGTCATGGAGACCACTGCCGAGACGGTGAAGAAGGGCCGCAGGTTCTGCGAAAAGGTGTCGGAGGCCTCCGGCATCCCCATCTTCTGCGACTGCTATCCCGAGGCTCTTGTTAACAGGAGCGACCTCGAAGGCGTAAGCGATCATCTTATGCCTCTGGGTATGTACATGCGTGAAAGCTGGCTTGACAAATAATCGGCAATCAGACCAGTCTTAAATATAAAAAGGTTGCCGCTCTGCGGCGAGAACGGAGGAAATAATGGCAAAATTTCTTGTAAAGTTCAACGAGGACAAGTGCAAGGGCTGTGAGCTCTGCGCCACTTTCTGTCCCAAGCGTATCATTGCTATGAGCAAGACGGTAAACGCAAAGGGTTATTCCGTCGCGACCATGCAGGATCAGGAGAAATGCATCGGCTGTACAAACTGTGCCATTATGTGTCCTGACGGCGCTATCGAAGTATTCAAGATGGAAGAGGAGGACAAATAATGACTGAAAAGGTACTTATGAAAGGCAACGAAGCCTTTGCGGAGGCCGCGATCAGAGGCGGCAGCCGTTATTATTTCGGATATCCCATCACTCCCCAGAGTGAGATCCCCGAATTCATGTCCAGAGAGCTGCCCAAGTGGGGCGGCGCCTTTGTCCAGGCGGAGAGCGAGCTTGCGGCTATCAACATGGCCTACGGCGCTGCAGCGTCCGGCGGCAACGTTTTCATCTCCTCCTCCTCTCCCGGCATCGCCCTTATGCAGGAGGGTCTCAGCTTCATGTGCTCCGCTCAGGTGCCCATCGTTATCCTGAACGTTTCCCGCTGCGGCCCCGGTGTCGGCGGAATCCAGCCCGGCCAGAGCGACTACAATCAGGTCACCCGCGGCGGCGGCAACGGAGACTACCGGATCCCGGTATTTGCCCCCGACTGCATCCAGTCCGCCGTTGACCTCATCTACGAGGCCACCGACCTGTCCCAGAAGTACCGCAACCCCATAATGATCCTTGCCGACGGCATGATGGGTCAGATGATGGAGCCGGTCCTTCTCCCCGAGCCCAAGTACGTTCCCACCCTTGAGGAACTGCCCAAGGCCCGCCCCTGGGCCGTCACCGGCACCAAAAAGGGTTACCGCAACGTCATCAATTCCCTGTACCTGAAGCCCGAACAGCTTGAGGTCAGCGTTGAGAACATCTACGAGAAGTACAGAGAAGCCGAAAAAGAGCTTGTGAAGTACGAAACCAGCGGTCTTGAGGACGCTGAGGTCGTATTCGTGGCCTTCGGCACCGTGGCGAGAATCACCCGCGAGGCAATTGAGATCCTTGCTGCCAAGGGCGTAAAGGCCGGTCTTATCCGTCCCATCAGCCTGTGGCCCTTCCCCGCCGAGGCATTCGATCATTTAAGCCCCAAGACAAAGGTGGTCATCTCCACAGAGCTCAGCATGGGCCAGATGATCGATGACGTTGAACGCAGCGTCAGCGGCAGATGCCCCGTAAGGCTTATTCACCGTGTCGGCGGTATCGTTCCTACCTCCCTTGAGGTGGTTGATCATGCTATGAAGATATTGGGGGAATATAAATAATGAAGCAGATTTTTAAGTATACAGAGGGCATGCTCCCCGTAACCACACATTACTGTCCCGGCTGCACCCACGGTATCGCTCACAGGCTCATCATGGAGGTCCTGGAGGAGAAGGGTCAGCTTGAAACAACACTGGGCGTCGCTCCCATCGGCTGCAGCATCATGTGCCATCAGTACATGAACATCGACATGATGGAATCCGCCCACGGCCGCGCTCCCGCAATCGCCAGCGCCATCCGCCGCGTACACCCCGATAAGACCATCTTTACATATCAGGGCGACGGCGACCTGGCCTCCATCGGCATCGCGGAGATCGTTCACGCCGCGGCAAGAGGCGAAAAGTTCACCACATTCTTTATCAACAACGGCATCTACGGCATGACCGGCGGTCAGATGGCTCCCACCACCCTTATCGGCCAGCGTTCCACCACCTCTGTTGACGGACGCTCCAAGGAGCTCACCGGTATGCCCCTCAAGGTCTGCGAGCTTCTTGCAACTCTGGACGGCGCCGTATACATTGAACGCGTGGCTCTCAACACACCGGCCCATGTAAGACAGGCAAAGGCTGCAGTAAGGCGCGCTCTTGACATTCAGGATCAGCGCCTCGGCTTCACCTTCATCGAGTTCCTTTCCACCTGCCCCACAAACTGGGGCCTCACACCTTCCGAGGCCTCCGATTGGGTCAAGGACAAGGTCATCCCCTACTACCCCCTGGGAATCTATAAGCAGCCGGAGGTGGACAAATAATGAGTACACAGAAACTGTTCTTCGCAGGCTCCGGCGGCCAGGGCATCCTCCTGATGGGTCAGATGATCTCCTACGCCGCAATGAGCCAGGGTCTGGAAACCACCTTCCTCCCCTCCTACGGTCCCGAAATGCGCGGCGGTACAGCCAACTGCACAGTTATCGTATCCGACACCGCAATAAGCTGCCCCCTCATCTACGAGGCTGACGCCATCGTCGTCATGAACCC
>JAFRUW010000018.1 GCA_017438675.1 Oscillospiraceae bacterium
AGGGTCAGGTACTGCAGCCCCACGTTTTTAAGGAAGTTCAGCCGGGAATTGATCTCCTTTATGATCTGCTTTGAGATCATGGCCTCCTTGGGGCTGAACTCCAGCTTTGAGATGAAGTCAAGGGCGGAGACCACCGAGCGTTCGCAGAAATCGGCGATGCTGTCCCCGCCCACGGTGACGGCAAGGATCTCGTCCTTTAGGCGTCTTCCGTGACATTTGGGGCAGATGTGCTCCGTCATATACTGCTCCAGCTCCCAGCGCATCATAAGGCTCTGGGTCTCTTTATGCCTGCGCTCCAGGTTGTTCACAATGCCCTCAAAGGGCTGGGTTATGACGCCCCGCCTTCCGCCGTAGTCCAGGGAGAGCTTTTCGCCCTTTGTGCCGTAGAGGATGGCGTCGTAAGCCTCGGGAGAGAGGTCACGGATGGGGGTGTTCAGTGTGAAATGATATTTTTTCGCCAGCGCCTCAAAGTACATGAGGGCTATGCGGTCGTTTTTTATACTGCCCCAGCCGGAAGCGGAAATTGCCCCCTCCGCAATGGACAGACTTTTGTTGGGGATGATGATGTTGGGGTCGACACGAAGCTGTGTTCCCAGGCCGGAGCACTCGGGACAGGCGCCGTAGGGGTTGTTGAAGGAGAACATACGGGGCGTCAGCTCGTCGATGGACACACCGCAGTCGTCGCAGGCGTAGTTCTGGGAGAAGGTCAGCTCCCGGTCCTCGTTTATCAGGTGGATCACCACAACGCCCCCGGCAAGGGAGCCGGCGGTCTCTACGGAATCGGTGAGCCTGCGGAGGATGCCGTCCTTGATGACGAGGCGGTCAACCACAATCTCAACGTTGTGCTTTTTGTTTTTGTCGAGCTTTATTTCCTCCGCCAGATCGTAGGTGCTGCCGTCCACCCGGACGCGGACGTAGCCGCTCTTTTTCGCGCTGTCGAACACCTTCTGATGCTCACCCTTCCGCCCTCTTACCACGGGGGCCAGCACCTGTATGCGGGTGGCCTGGGGGAGAGCCAGCACCTGATCCACGATCTGGTCGATGGTCTGCTGACGTATCTCCTTGCCGCATTTGGGGCAGTGGGGCACGCCCACCCTGGCCCACAAAAGACGGAGGTAGTCGTATATCTCCGTAACCGTGCCAACGGTGGAGCGGGGGTTGCGGCTGGTGGTCTTCTGGTCGATGGAGATGGCCGGGGAAAGCCCCTCTATGGCGTCCACGTCGGGCTTGTCCATCTGGCCCAGAAACTGCCTCGCGTAGGAGGACAGGGACTCCACATAGCGCCTCTGCCCCTCGGCGTATATGGTGTCAAAGGCAAGTGAGGATTTGCCGCTGCCGGAAAGACCGGTCAGCACCACAAGCTTATCCCTGGGTATTTCTATATCTATATTCTTAAGGTTGTGAACCCTTGCTCCTTTTACGAAAATGCTGTCTCGCATGGTATGTGCTGCTCCGTTTCTATGATAAATCGCTGTCTTTCATTATATAATCAAATTTCGGAGTTTTCAATACAAATAAAATATAGTATAATAAAAAGAAAACTCAAACGGCAAACGGGAAATAAAATCGCGGCATAGGGAGCGGGCAGGACACATTCGTGTCTGACGAAAAAGGGGTGAAGGCAATGGGAATACACGACGGGCACAGAGGCAGAATGAAGCACAGGTTCCTCACCGACGGACTGGACGGCTTCCACGATCACGAGATACTTGAGCTCCTGCTGTTCTACGCCATCCCGAGGCGGGATACGAACCCCATCGCTCACGAGCTGCTGACGCGCTTCGGAAGCCTCAGCGGAGTGCTGGACGCCGCTGCAGAGGAGCTTTGCAGGGTGGACGGTGTCAGCGAAAACGCGGCGGTGCTTTTAAAGCTCATCCCCCACGCGGCAAAGAGGTATTCCCTGTCCAGAAGCAGCTTTAACGGGCTCCTTGATTCCACTGAGAAGGTGGGGGACTATCTCGTACCCAGGTTTTTCGGCGAGCGGGACGAGGTGGTGTACATGGTCTGTATGGACTCCAAGTTCAAGGTCCTTAATACAAAGCTCATATTCCGCGGGAACGTAAATTCCGCAAGTATCAGCATCCGCAAGATCGTGGAGACTGCCCTGACATACAACGCCACAAGAGTGATTCTCAGCCACAACCACACCAGCGGGATCGCCGTACCGTCCAGGGAGGATATAGACACCACCTTCAAGTTAAAAAACGCCCTTGCGGCGGTGGACGTCCAGCTTGTGGATCACATAGTCGTGGCCGACGATGACTACGTTTCCATGGCGGATTCGGGGATCTTATAAATTAAAAATGAAGAATGAAAAATTGTTGTATTTAAATGGGTGATAATTATGAGAATCGCAATAATCGGGACCGGAAAGATAACCGAACGGTTTATTGACGCGGCGAAGGGACATGATATTCAGATCGAAGCCGTTATGTCCCGGGACCCGGAGCGGGGCAGGAAATACGCCGACAGCCACGGTTTCTGCCGGGTGTTCACCGATATCGAGTCCCTTGCCGGCTCGGATATCGACGCCGGGTATATTGCCAGCCCCAATTCATGTCACGCGCCCCAGTCCATAGCCCTCCTTGAGCGGGGGAAGCACGTTTTGTGCGAAAAGCCCCTGACGGCGTCTTTTGAGGACGCTGAGGCGATGTTCGCCGCCGCCGACCGGGGACAGGCAGTGCTTCTTGAGGCCCTCCGCTCCATCGACCCCGGCTTCGACCTGCTTCGGGAGCTTATTCCCACGGTGGGGAAGGTCAGGCGGGTGCAGTTTGCCATGAACCAGTATTCCTCCAGATATGACAATTTCAAAAGGGGCATAATAGAAAACGCCTTCGACCCCACCCTTGCCAATGCCGCCCTTATGGACATCGGCGTCTACTGCGTGGGGTCCCTTGTGCGGCTCTTCGGAGTACCGGAAAGCGTTTCGGCGGAGAGCGTGTTCATGTCAAACAACATGGAGGGCATGGGTACTGCCATCCTCAGATACCCGGACATGCTGGCGGAGGTGCAGTATTCAAAGATAACCCAGGGCTATGTGCCCAGCCAGATACAGGGCGAGGACGGCAGCCTCATCATCGACGCCATTGAGGATATCCGCCGCATTGAGCGGGTCATGCGGGACGGAAGCCGTGAGGTTTTTGTGCCTGAAAAGAAAGCGAACAACATGTTCTACGAGGTGGGGGCCTTCCTCGACCTCATTGCAAAGGGTACGGACGAGCCCTACAGGACGGGCTCTCTTGATGAAATGCGGACGATGGACATGATCCGGTGTTCCGCGGGAGTGGAGTTTATAAGCCATGTATAAGCTGGCGGCCTTCGATCTTGACAACACCCTTGCCGAGGTGGGCAAGGGCATACCCGACGGTGACCTGAGGCTTTTAAGAGAGCTTGAAAAGACCGGCGTGCGTATCGCCGTATGTTCAGGGAAGTCCGCGGATTATCTCTGCGGGTTCATGCGTCAGGCAGGGCTGGAAGCGCCGATACTCATAGGTGAAAACGGATCGGTGATACAGTTCGGCGTCGATCTGCCGCCGGCGGGGTTTTACGTACTGCCGTACTCCCGGGAGGCGAAGGCGGGCATCGAACGATTAAGGGCAGAGATAGAGTGCCGCCTGCCGGGTATATGGTTCCAGGCCGACACTGTGGGGATCACGCCCTTCCCCGTGACTGATGAGGAATTTGAAACCGTCGCCCGGTGCATCGGGGAAACCGACTTTGCGGACGTGGACGTGTACCGCCATCCCGACTCCTTTGATATCGTGCCGAAGGGCATGAACAAGGGCAGGGGACTGGAGTATCTGTGCGGGCTTCTGGGCATCGGCCTGTCAGAGGCGGCCGCCGTGGGCGACGGGGTGAACGATTATCCCATGTTCGACGCGGCGGGGCTTGCCGTCGGTATCGGCGTAAAGGACAGATATCCGGTTGACCTGGATTTTGACACCGTGGGCGGCGCGATACGGTTTTTAATGAAGAATTGAAAATGGCAAATGGAAAATTGTGGTATTAAAAAGCCACAACGCAAAGGATAAACTATGGATTTTAAAGTTGTATCTGAATATAAGCCCTCCGGGGACCAGCCCGAGGCGATAGACGCTCTTGCCAGGGGTCTGGAAAACGGCCTTGACGAGCAGACGCTTCTCGGCGTCACCGGCTCCGGAAAGACCTACACCATGGCGAAGGTCATCGAGCGGGTGAACCGCCCCACACTTGTCCTTGCCCACAACAAAACCCTGGCGGCCCAGCTTTGCAGTGAGTTCAAGGAGTTCTTCCCGGAGAACGCCGTGGAGTATTTCGTAAGCTACTACGACTACTACCAGCCCGAGGCGTACATTCCCCATACGGACACGTACATCGAAAAGGACTCCTCCATAAACGACGAGATCGAGCGTCTTCGGCACTCCGCCACGTCCTCGCTCTTCGAGCGGAGGGACGTTATCGTGGTGTCCTCGGTGAGCTGTATTTACGGTCTCGGCGACCCCATCGACTACGCCAACATGGTTATTTCCATCCGCGTGGGGCAGGAGAGGGACCGGGACAAGCTCCTTAAAAAGCTGGTGGAGATCCGCTACAACCGCAACGACATGGCCTTCGAGCGCAACACCTTCCGTGTCCGGGGGGACACGGTGGAGATATTCCCGGCCTATTCCAGGGATCACGCCATCCGGGTGGAGTTCTTCGGCGACGAGGTGGAGCGGATAAGCGAAATAAACGTCATAACCGGCACCGCGGTCCGGGATCTCGCCCACGTTGCAATTTACCCCGCGTCACACTACGTTGCCGGGGCCGAGAAGATGAAAAAAGCCATACTGGAGATCGAACGGGAGCTGGATGAGCGGGTGAAGTTCTTTAAGGACCACGACAAGCTCCTGGAGGCACAGCGCATCCATCAGCGCACCATGTACGATATCGAGATGATGACGGAGCTGGGCTACTGCACCGGCATCGAGAACTATTCGAGGGTCATATCGGGCCGTGCTCCCGGCTCCCCGCCCATGACGCTCCTCGACTATTTCCCCAAGGATTTCGTCATGTTCGTGGACGAGAGCCACGTGACCCTCCCGCAGGTCAGGGGCATGTACGCCGGGGACAGGGCAAGAAAGACGAACCTCGTGGAGTACGGCTTCCGCCTGCCCTCCGCCCTTGACAACCGCCCCCTGAACTTCAGCGAATTCGAGCGGCACATAAATCAGGTGGTCTACGTCTCCGCCACCCCCGGCGACTACGAAAGAGAGCGCTCCGGTCAGATCGTTGAGCAGATCATCAGGCCCACCGGCCTCACCGATCCTAAGATCTTCGTCCGCCCGGTGGAGGGCCAGATCGACGACCTGATAAACGAGATAAGCCTCCGCAAATCAAGAAACGAGCGCGTCCTTGTCACTACCCTCACAAAGAGGATGGCGGAGGATCTCACGTCCTATCTCACAAACGCCGGCATACTTGTCCGGTACCTCCACCACGACGTAAAGACCATTGAGCGCATGGAGATAATCCGGGACCTGCGCCTCGGCAAATTCGATGTGCTGGTGGGAATCAACCTCCTCCGCGAGGGCCTTGACCTGCCGGAGGTGTCCTTAGTCGCCATCCTTGACGCGGACAAGGAGGGTTTCCTCCGAAGCGAGACCTCCCTCATTCAGACAATAGGCCGCGCCGCCAGAAACGCCGACGGCATGGTCATCATGTATGCCGACACCGTGACCCGCTCCATGCGGCTGGCAATAGACGAAACGGAGCGCCGCCGGAAAAAGCAGACGGACTTCAATGAGGAGCACGGCATCGTTCCCAAAACCATCATCAAGAGCATCAGGGACGTTATCGAGATATCCTCCTCCCCGGAGGCCGCGGAAAAGCAGGATCAGGCCATGTCAAAGGGCGAGCGGGAAGCGGAGATCAGGCGGCTTGAGCGTGAGATGCGCAAGGCCTCCCAGATGCTGGAATTCGAGCTTGCCGCCATGCTCCGCGACCGCATCATAGAGCTGCGGGGAAGCGGGTCGTAAATTAAAAATGGAAAACGGGAAATACGTTTAAAAGCCTCCCTTGTGCAAAGGGAGGTGGCTCGGAGGAGCCTTCGACGACGAGAGGTCGGGATTGTCAGCGCATAAAACATACATTTACGAATATCAATCCCCCAGTCACCGGCGGTGACAGCCCCCTTTACACAAGGGGGCCTGCGTAGGGGAAGGCGGGCGATCAATGACCGCCCCTGTGGGTGCGGTGCGCTGAACAACTTGCGTAAATGCGCTGATTTCGCAAAATAATCTTTACATTTAATGACAAAAATGATATATTCTATAATTGAAAAACCTCTCAGGACAAAACCTCCGAGGGGTAACTGAGCGCCTCGGAGGGAAATATAATACAAATAAACCTCCTTCCGGGAAGCGAAAAAGAGAAGGAGGTTTTTTTATGAAGAAAAACAGATTTTGTCCCTCATGCTGGCGCTGGTCATGCTCTTCGGCCTGGTCTCCGCGCTGGGAGGCAGCGCGATGGCGGCGGACGTTACCATAGACTCGACGAATTTCCCGGACGCAAATTTCCGCGAGTTCGTAAAACAGTATGACACAAACAACAACGGCGTCCTCAACACTGAGGAGCTTGCGGCGGTTACGACGATGGACTGCGGCTATTATAATATCGCCAGTCTCAAGGGCGTTGAGCACTTCACCGCCCTGAAGACGTTTTACTGCTATAACAATCAGCTGACGAGCCTTGACTTGAGCAGCAACACCGCCCTGATGCATATTTCCTGCTACAACAATCAGCTGACAAGCCTTGACGTGAGTGCTGTCCCCGCCATCCGTGACGCGGTGGTTAACGGTACAAAGGACAGTTCAAACCCGGCTTATGATTTTTATTAATCCGGACAGCGTGAACTGCATGTAGACAAGACGGTGACGGTGACGGTGACGGCCGGTTCCCCGTCCTACCCCAAGGGGGACGTTGACCGCAGCGGTCAGGTGGAAAACTCCGACCTTATCATGGTGGCCCGCCATGTGGTAAATATCCTGACCCTGACGGGTGAGCAGTTCACACTGGGCGACATGAACGACGACAAGGTCATCGACAACAAGGACATAATAACCCTTGCAAAAAAGATTGTAGGAATGTAAGTTTTTTAGTATAATACAGGGAGGCGGTTCGCCTCCCTGTATTTTTCTCTTCAAAAGAAATCTAACGATTTCTTTTGAGTTATTGCGCCGCTGTATGCTTTTCACTTTCTCACCGCCTTTGGCATAGTATACATCAGGAGGCGGCAGAAATGGAAATAATCGTAATGGATATCGCCGCTGTGTTCATCGTCTGCGGAGGGTTTTTGCTCCTTATATGGCTGCTCACCGGCCTTGCTCTTACCCCGGTGCCTGTGGACGACAACACAAAACTGTTCATGGTGATTGCCGTGAACGGCGACGGCGGCAGCTTTGAGCAGACGATACACAGCCTTGAATGGCTCAGAAGCGAGAGCCGCATACCCATGGAGCTGGTGGTTGCCGACTGCGGTCTTGACGATCACGGGCAGAAGCTCACCGGGCTTGCCATGGACAGGACAGAGTACATATTCTGCAAACCGGCGGCCCTTGACAGGCTGATTGGAGAACACACATGGCTGAAGGAACAGACAAAATAAAAGGCGTTGTTGCCGGTATCGTATTCAGAAACAGCGATAACGGCTACACCGTAATGCGCCTTGAGAACGACGAAGGGGAGACGGTGACGGCGGTGGGATGCATTCCCGGCGCCGCGGAGGGTGACAGACTGGAGCTTACGGGGGAGTGGATGACCCATCCGTCCTACGGGCTTCAGTTCAGGTCCTCCTCATTCGTTCACCTTCTCCCTAAAACCGTGGGGGAGATATACGCATATCTTGCCTCCGGCGGGATAAAGGGCGTGGGTGCGGCCACGGCAAAGAACATAGTCGCCCGGTTCGGGGAGGACACCTTCGACATTATGGAGTTCCACCCGGAGAGACTCAGCGAGATAAAGGGCATCAGCCTGAAAAAAGCCCGGGGGATCGGCCGATCCTTCCGGGAGCGGACAGGCATGCGGGCGCTGACGGAGTATTTAAACGGCTGCGGCCTGAGCCCGTCCTACGCCGTGAAGCTGTATAACTGCTTCGGCGACGAGGCCATGGCGGCCCTTAAGGACGATCCGTATATACTCATCGCCCCCTATTTCGGCGCGTCCTTCAACGAGGCGGACAAGCTGGCCGCCCATATGGGATTCATGCTGGACTCCCCCATGCG
Source organism: Oscillospiraceae bacterium (assembly GCA_017438675.1). Lineage (GTDB taxonomy): Bacteria > Bacillota > Clostridia > Oscillospirales > Oscillospiraceae > SIG495. Next base: position 8,241 of record JAFRUW010000018.1, read on the forward strand.
GGTGAGGGGCGCTATCCTGTACACACTGCGTCAGGGCGCCGACCGGGGAAGCGTATGCCTGCCGGAGGAGCTCCTTATCGATACAGCCTCCCGGATGATGAAAATCGACCCGCCGGTACTTAAAGAGGGGTTGGACGACCTTGCGGAGTCCTGCGATGTGGTCAGGGAGGACGAAAAGGTCTATCTAAGCGAGCTGTATGAGGCGGAGCGGTACATAGTATCCCGCCTTGCCCGGATGACCTCTCAGCCCCCCGAGGCGGAGCCGGGCCTCAGTGAGTTTATCGCGTCCATCGAGACCCACCGGGGTTTAAAATACGCCGGTGAACAGCGGAAGGCGGTTTATCTTGCCGGAACGGTGCAGGTCATGGCCATTACCGGAGGCCCCGGCACAGGCAAAACCACCGCCATCCGGGGCATTCTCGACCTTTATAAAATGATGGGACTGAAAGCGGTCCTTGCCGCTCCCACCGGGAGAGCCGCAAAAAGAATGAGCGAGGTCACCGGAGAGGAGGCCGCCACCCTTCACCGGCTGCTGGGCGCCGGATATGCCGAGGACGGCGAGGGCAGCGCCTTTGAAAAATGCGAAAATGACCCACTGGACTGCGACGCAGTTATACTGGACGAGTCCTCAATGGTTGACATAATACTGATGCATGCCCTTCTTGCCGCCATGCCGTCAAATTGCCGTCTCGTGATGGTGGGCGACGCCGACCAGCTCCCCTCCGTGGGGCCGGGGACGGTGTTTTCCGACCTCATAGCCAGCGGCGTCGTGGAAGTGGTGCGCCTCATGGAGATATTCCGTCAGGCGAAGGACAGCCGAATCGTAAAGAATGCCCACCTTATAAACATGGGCGAGCTGCCGGATCTGAAAAACGAGGTTGGCGACTGTTATTACCTGAACCGCTGTGACGGCGCAGGTGCGGCGGACACCATAGTGGAGCTGTGCTCAAAGCGGCTTGAAGCTATGGGCCTTTCCCCCCGGGATATACAGGTGCTGACCCCTACGAGGAAAGGTCTTTGCGGCACTGCGGAGCTGAACCGCAGGCTCCAGGAGGCCCTGAACCCCCCGTCCCCGGAGAAAAACGAGAAGCAATTCGGAGATTTTGTTTTCCGTGAGGGCGATAGGGTGATGCAAATAAAGAACAACT
>JAFRUW010000019.1 GCA_017438675.1 Oscillospiraceae bacterium
AGCTTATCCCAATGAGGCGTCAGATCGAGACGGATGCCGAAATTCGCCATGTACTTCATGGGGTAGCAGATATGCCCGATCACGTCGAATCCGCCGGTTTTTATCATTTTCAGATGTTCGTCAAGATAATCGTCGATGAGCCTGTGACAGTCGGTCTCACTCTCATAGGTCATGTAGAAGAAATCGTTGCTCCCCGGAATGTTGTGAGCGGAGCCGATGATGAAATCAAAGGGGTAGAGGGACTTTATCTTTTCCGCAGTTTCGGGAGCCTGCTCGATACCGGAAATCTCCATGCCGAACCGGATGGGAAGCTTACCTGAAAACTCGTCCCGGACCTTCAGGTATTCTTCGTATATGCCGGCTTTGTCAAGGAACCGGCAGGGGACGTATGAAATATCGTTTGCGTTCAGACAGTCGTCGGCATGATCCGTGAAGCACAGGGCGCTTATACCGTTCTGATAAGCCGCCTCCGCCATTTCGGACATGGTGTTTACCGCGTCGTCGGAAAATGAAGAATGGATATGACAGTCAGACAGGAACATTGTTTTCCTCCGCATTTATAGTAAATGGTGAAAGGGGCAGTAATAAAACTCCTTCCCGTTACGTTATTATAATAACAGGAAGGAGGCTGATTGTAAATATAATTATACTATAAGATCGGCGGTGACTCCGTCGGTGATTTCTATAAGCTCGTTGGGATCGACCTCCACCTGAAAGCCGACCTTCCCGGCGGAGACGCATATGGTATCCTCAAGGACGCAGGCCTCCTCATAGAAGGTGGGGAACTTCTTTTTCATCCCTATAGGGCTGCACCCGCCGTGGATGTACCCTGTGAGGGGCAGGAGCTTCGCCTGGGGGATCATCTCGATATACTTTTCATGGGCGGCCTTTGCCGCCTTTTTCAGATCGAGAGTCCCGCAGGAGGGAATCACAAAGACGTAGTTGCCTTTTGAGCCCTGTGTTACAAGGGTCTTGTAGACGCTGTAGGGGTCCTTTCCCAGATAGTCCGCGACCTCCGTACCGCTTTTTGCGTGATCACCTGTGGGGTAGTCGTGGGGAGTGTATGGTATGCCGTGCTGCTCCAGAACACGCATGACGTTGGTTTTATTATCGGTCTTCGCCATGTCACTCCTCCCAGGTCTTCCACACATCGGGGCAGTAGCCCACAGTGGCCTTTTTGCCGTTTCTTACAATGGGTGTCCTGAGCCACTGCTGGTTTTCCAGGAGCTTTTCCTCCTTGTCGCTGTCGTAGGCGAGGTACTGCAGGATCTCGGCATCCTTAGCCTTGGGGTCGATCATGCTGTCAAGGCCGACAGCGCTTTTGACGCTCCTGAATTCACCTCTGCTCAGACCGTAGTCAAGGATGTCCACATACTGGAACTTTACGCGCCTTTCCTTAAAGTATCTCTGGGCTTTTTTAGTGTCAAAGCACTTGTTTTTTCCGAAAATCTGAATGTTCATGTTTCCATCACAACGGGCAGGATCATGGGAGTGCGCTTTGTCTTTTTGTAAAGGTACTCGCTGAGATTGCCCTTGATCGCTCCTTTTATAGCAGTCCAGTCATAAACATTGTTCCACTGACAGTCGTAGATCGAATCCACCACACGCTCCTTGAGTTCTTCGATGAGTTCCTCGGATTCCTTTACATATACGAATCCGCGGGTGATGATGTCGGGCCCGCTTGTGATGCTTCCGTCCACGGCGGAGAGTCCAACAACCGCTACAAGCATGCCGTCCTGAGCCAGATGACGCCTGTCACGCAGGACGATGCTGCCAACGTCGCCCACGCCGCTGCCGTCAACGAGAATATTGCCGGCGGGTACGGTGCCGTTGGTTTTTATATGCTTTTTACCTACCTCAATGACACTGCCTATAGAACCGATTATTATG
>JAFRUW010000234.1 GCA_017438675.1 Oscillospiraceae bacterium
CTGCTTTGTGCCTGCGATGCGGTACATGGTGGGGATCATTAGCATGAGACCCTGGGAGGATGTAAAGGAGGTGGCAAAGGATCCGGACTCCAGTGCGCCGTGGATAGCGCCGATGGCGCCGGCCTCAGACTGCATCTCAATAAGCCGGACAGGCTGGCCGAAAATATTCTTTCTCCCGTGGGCGGACCACATATCGGTCTTTTCAGCCATGGGGGAGGACGGGGTTATGGGGTAGATAGCGGCAACGTCGGTAAAAGCGTAGGCCACGTAGGCCGCCGCCTCATTGCCGTCCATAGGGGCGATTCTCTTCTTGTTGTCTGACATTTGTTTTTCTCCTTCCGCCGCTTGTGTAAGCGCCCTTCGGGGCGTCTTGCCAATGCGGATTTTTTCACTCAATTGCACACGTAACCTTTATTATATATTTTTTATCTGATTACGTCAACATTTGGTTTATTAATCTTTGTTTTTATCGCCTGCTCGGCGGGCGCCCCATTTCTTTAGTGTGAAAGAAATGGGGGAAAGAACACACCAAAGGCGTTCCCCCTTTGGAAACCCCCTGTCGGAAACAACGGTGTCTTCCGGTCATTAAATATGCAGTACGTATATGTCATTGCGTCATCCCAAAACCTTAACAGGTTCTGCATATATATCGTCCGCTGAACGCTCCTGCTCAGTTACGGGAGAGCGGCAAAACCAAAATCCACTATCGCAGTAACATGGGGACCCCGCAAAAACATAGTTTTTGTGGGGAGAGGAGGAGCAGCGGAGCGGGAGAGCCCGACCGTTCAGGGGAGGGCGAGCTTAGCGTAGCTTGTGACGACGAAGCGAGTTAGAAGCAGGCAGTATAAGACACGCTGTCTATCGTTTTCGCCAATGGTTATTCTGTGGCTGTGACTCACGTTTAAAGGAAGGGGTTCAAAGGGGAAACGGCATTATAAGCCGTTGCCTCTTTGCCGCCTCTTTTCCATATTTCTGGCGGGACAGAAATATGGTGCCTCGCGGCATGAGCGAATAAAAAGAACAGGCAATAAAAAATAAATCACAAAATTTCAAAAAACCTATTGACAAACCTGTCTACACATAGTAGAATGAGATCGTAGACTACAAACAATAGACAACCCGGCGCCGAGATATGTCAAGGAGGTAATTACATGAGCGAACTTAGACTTGGAGCGGTGGAGTCCCGCTTTGCGGACATAATCTGGAAGAACGAGCCTATCCCATCCGGAGACCTTGCAAAGCTTGCGGAACGGGAGCTGAGCTGGAAGCGGACCACCACCTATACGGTTCTTAAAAGACTGTGCGAAAGGGGAATATTCCGGAACCTGAACGGCACGGTCACATCACTCATCTCAAGGGACGAATTTTACGCCATGCAGAGCGAAAAGTTCGTGGAAGAGACCTTTGACGGCTCCCTTCCGGCGTTTCTGGCGGCGTTCTGCACCAGAAAAAAGCTGTCAGACAAGGAAATGGAGGAGCTTAAAAAGGTCATAGACAGCATGGAGGGTTAGTCCATGGAAGCTATAATTACAAAGCTCCTGACCATGAGCGTCACGGGGAGCGTGGTCATACTGCTGGTTCTGGCGGCGAGACTGATGCTCAGGAAGATGCCCAAGGTATTTTCCTACGCGCTGTGGGCGGTGGTGCTGTTCAGGCTCATTTGCCCGGTGTCCTTCTCCACGGGACTGTCCCTGTTCGGGCTGTTCGACACAGAACAGGCGGTGACGGAATACACAGAACCCGTTCAGCAGACCGCTGCCGCACCGGTCGTGAACACACCGAGAGAAGAGATTCACGTATCGGATGGCACGGTACACGAAGCCCCGGAGATCGAGGTCACGGCAAAGCCTGTGCGGGAGATCACCCCGGAGACGGTGCTGACCGTCGCATGGCTCACGGGAGCCGCGGGCATGGCCGGGTACAGCCTTGTGCGGTACTTACAGCTTCGCAAAAAGCTGACAGAGGCGGCGAGGCTTAGAGACAACATCTATCTGGCGGATCACATCGACACAGCATTTGTACTGGGGATCGTGCGCCCTGAAATCTACATCCCCTCCGCAGTCAACGAAACCGAGCTCACCCACATAATCGCCCATGAGGAGCACCATATAAGGCGCTTCGACCATGTGACAAGGCTCTTAGGGTATCTCGCCCTGTGCGTACATTGGTTCAACCCCCTCGTCTGGGCGGCGTTCATCCTCTCCGGGAAGGACATGGAGATGAGCTGCGACGAAGCGGTTATAAAAAAGCTGGGAAAGGGTGAAAGGGCTAATTATTCGTTGTCCCTGGTTTCCCTTTCTGCCGGACGGCGTTTGATCGCCGACGTCCCCATCGCCTTCGCCGAGGGGGACACCAAAAGGAGGATAATCAACTTGAAAAATATGAGAAAACCAAAGACCTGGCTAAGCCTTGTGCTGGCCGCTGCCTGCCTGCTGTTCACAGTGGCGTGCGCCGCGAACCCGAAGCCCGCAGGTCAGCCCGCTTTAGAGGAAGCAGCGTCGGTTACAGAAACGGCAGTCATCACCGAACCCGAAGAAAAAGAATCCATAGTACTGGTGGACGACGTGCCCAAGGACACCTACGACGTGTTTGAGGGAGTAACAACACCCTATGAGTTTTTCCGGAAGGTGAAGGCGGAGGATATCGATGATTTGAACGGGCACTTGCCCGATTATGGCAATACGTTCGCATTCCATCTGTACAGCGATGAGATACTGGATAACTACAAGCAGAAGACAGCAGGCATTTTTAACGGCATTAAGGAATCCGAAATAAAAGTAATGCCTGAACCCCGGGCGCTTACGCAGGCTGACACCAACAATTACACAAATGACGGTATTATGACCGTTGAGTGTGATAAATGTTTTATTTGGATCCTGTATCACGATGACGGCTATGCGGAGCTTGCTTTTCAGACGCCCGACGACGCGAAAAGAGACGCAAATCCGGATTTGTTCGGAGACGGTAAAATTATATGGATTATCGAGAACGACGCCCTCAACAGCTTATTTGAAGCGGAGAAGGGCAAGACCGGTCCCGAGGGACCGGAGGAAATAACGATCACCGAGGAGCCGGTGACATTTAAGGGTGAAGACGTCGGGAAATACATCCTCCTGACGGAGAATGACAGGCTGACCGTAAAGGTGTTTGCCCCTGACGGGTCGGGCTTTGACCTTGACAGCTATTTGAACCACCAGGAAGTGTGGCACAGTATCTGTCATGAGCTCCTGAATACAGAAAAGGTTGAAAACGGAACGGAATATGTTTTCGTTATCACCCACGCGGTCCCCGATATTGTTTTCCACATGTGCCCCGATCCTCTTCATGGCTGCACGGTGACAGTAAAAGCCTGAAAGGAACAGTAACATAAAGGAGGGCTGTGATATGGCGATATTAAAAAAACCAAAAACGTGGTTAAGCCTGATCCTCGCCCTTGTCTGCCTGATCTTCACCGTTGCCTGCGGCACGAACCCGAAGGTGGAGAAGCCCCCGAAGAAGGAGGAAACGGCAGAAGCGGCGTCCGGGCTCCCGGAGGAACTCATTGAGGCCGCCGACGTTATATCAGACGGGGCGGGCGTACCGGTCTCCGCCTCACAGAACACCTCCCAGAGCGGGACGACCAACTCCGGGGGGAACAGCACTCAGCAGAGCGGAACGTCCGGCAGCGGGGACAAGAAGGATAAAAAAGACATCGTGCTGGTGGACGATGTACCAAAGGAACATCCTGACATCTTTGATGAGGCGGATACCCCATACGACGCGTTCCAAATGCTCACTGCCGACGCCATAGATCATCCTCAAATACGCGCGAAAATAAGCGGTGAATACTGGTCGGATATGTTTGTAAGCGCCGACAGGCTCGCCACATTACTCAAAGGGATCAGAGCCCACGAAATAACAAAATATAAAGAGAGTGAGATACCCGAATGGACGATGTTTGAGTCCGACGCGGAGCTTGATTTTGAGTGCCTGGGCACTCATTGCGATGTCAGCTTCTGGTACGAACACGAATATGTGAACATGGGTATCTACACATACGAGTATAAAGCGGCAGAGATGAACAAGCCGGATTTCTACAACGCCATCAGGTGGAAGATAAAAAATGACGACCTGAACGACTACTTTGAGGCCTGTACGAAGCAATACGGCGGGCATGATGCGCCGGAGCTGATCGAGCTTTCAAAGGCCGGTTTCTCCGCGTCGGCGGATTCTATTACCGATTACTGGTTTGAGACCGATTCCGATATGATCACGCTGACCGTTGAAGGGACAACCGGTTCTGAAGGCGAACTGGTGGTTTATGAACTCGGCCCCGAACCGGAGACGGAGATAGTTGAGCAGATCGCCGTCGGGGAGAACGGTTATGTATTGCCCTTCAAAAACAATCCGGGGCACCGGTACAGGATCGTCTGCATGAATCTTAACAGCGGCAGGATCACTTTAAAAGCGGCTTAGCGATCTGCCGCAAGTGAAAGGAGGGTTAGTCCATGGAAGCTATAATTACAAAGCTCCTGACCATGAGTGTCACGGGGAGCGTGGTCATACTGCTGGTTCTGGCGGCGCGGCTGATGCTAAAAAAGATGCCCAAGGTATTTTCCTACGCGCTGTGGGCGGTGGTGCTGTTCAGACTGCTGTTCAACCCCCTGAAGCTTTTTATGAGCAATAGAAAACCTGAGATCGAAGTTGATCTCAGGTTTTCGCGTTTGTGTCAGCTTATACTGTTCAGATACCCCTCCAGTATCAGGGTCGCCGCCACGGCGTCAACGGTGTTTTTGCGTTTTTTGCCCCGGCGGTTGTTGTCGGACAAAATGCGGTGAGCGTCAACGGTGGTGCGGCGCTCGTCCCACATGATCACCTCGAGGCCGGTCTTTTCACGGAGCAGCTCACCGAAGGCGGCGCACTTTTCGGCTCTCGCGCCGGCTGTGCCGTCCATGTTCCGGGGATAGCCCACAACGAGCTTTTCCACACCCCGCGTCTTTACCTCCTCCGCGATGATCTCCGCCACCTTCAGTGTGTTGGGCTCATGGACAGTCCATGCGTCCCCCGCCAGTATCCCCATAGCGTCGCTGACGGCAATACCCGTCCTCGCGTCGCCGTAATCCAATGCCATGATACGCATCGTCGACACCTCCTTTAAAGCATAACGGAGCCGTTTCCTCTGGCTTTTCTATAATTACTATACTTTACCGTCCGTTTTGTCAAGTTTTTCGTCATGTTTTTTTGAAAAAAACGGAAATTTTTCATTGACCTAAGGAAATCCCTGTGCTATAATAGCCGTACCTGTCGTCTGAGAGGTGTTTTTTTCGTGTGCAAAAATGCCGGATCGGACAAATCCAACAGGGAGGCAAATTAGAATTGGAGGTGCCGTAATGAGAGTAAAGGTTGTACTCAGATGCAACGAATGCAAGCAGAGGAACTACAACACCATGAAGAACAAGAAAAACACTCCTGAGCGTCTTGAGCTGCAGAAGTATTGCCGGTTCTGCCGTAAGCATACTACTCATACCGAGACCAAGTAAGAAGTTGTTTTTCGAAAGGATGTGTTGAAATGGCTGAAACTAAGAATAAGAATTGGTTCCAGAGAGCCGGCAAGAGAATTGCCAAGTGGTTCCGCGAAATGAAGAGCGAGCTGAAGAAGGTCGTATGGCCTTCCCGCAAGCAGATCATCAACAACACCCTCGTAGCCCTTGCGGTTATGGTAATTGTGGGCGTCGTTGTATGGGCTTTTGATTTCGTAGCAAACAAGCTTGTGGAGCTGCTTATCTCCATCGGCGGTTAGTGCGAAGGCGCTTTCGGCTTGGAGGATCAAAATGGCGGAAGAAGCAAGATGGTATGTGCTCCACACATACTCGGGCTATGAAAACGCGGTAGCGACAGCTATCGAAAAATCTGCGGAAAACCGCAAAATGCTTGACCTGATCCAGGAAATCAACATCCCCATGGAGACTGTCACTGAGATCACAGAGAATCAGCAGAAGACAGTCGAGCGCAAGGTCTTTCCCGGTTATGTCCTCGTAAAGATGGTGCTGACCGATGAGAGCTGGCATGTTGTCCGCAATGTCCGCGGTGTAACGGGGTTTGTCGGCTCCGGCAACAAGGCCATCCCCCTCACGGAGGAGGAGATCATGGCGCTGGGCATCGAAAAGCGGGATGTCAAGGTCGGATTCCAGGTTGGCGACAGTGTAAGAGTCGCGGACGGGCCCCTCGAAGGGTTTAACGGTACTGTCGATGAAATCGATATCGACAAGCAGAAGGTCCGCGTCATCGTATCCATGTTCGGTCGTGAGACCCCCGTGGATCTTGACTTCGACCAGGTCGAGGTCTTGAAGGATTTTTAAATCCGTTTCTTTTGTAAATAACGAGCGATCGTTAGGCCGGTCTGTTTGACCGGCAAGTGGGAGGGGTCCGTGAGGCTCCGCCAAGGATATGTGGTACTTGGCCGCGTATCACCACAATATTTATAGGAGGTGCACATAAGTGGCACAGAAAGTTACAGGAATTATCAAACTTCAGATTCCTGCCGGCAGGGCAACACCCGCTCCCCCGGTAGGTCCGGCGCTGGGTCAGCACGGCGTCAACATCGGCGCTTTCACAAAGGAATTCAATGAGCGCACAAAGGGCGACATGGGCATGACCATCCCCGTCGTCATCACAGTCTACGCAGACAGAAGCTTTACCTTTATCACCAAGTCTCCCCCCGCTGCAGTTCTCCTGAAGAAGTACTGCAACATTCAGAAGGGTTCCGGCGTTCCCCAGAAGGACAAGGTAGCTACCATCTCCAGAGAGGATGTTCAGAAGATCGCCGAAACAAAGATGAAGGACCTCAATGCAAGCAGCCTGGAATCCGCGATGAGCATGATCGCAGGTACAGCCCGCAGCATGGGTATCGTTGTAGAGGAGGCGTAAGATATGTTCAGAGGTAAGAATTATAAAGAGAGCGCAAAGCTCATTGAAAAGGGCAATCTTTACGACGCAGCAGAGGCATTTGACCTTGTTATCAAGGCTGCAAAGGCCAAGTTTGATGAGACAGTCGAGCTGCACCTGAGACTGGGCGTTGACTCCCGTCACGCAGACCAGCAGGTC
>JAFRUW010000235.1 GCA_017438675.1 Oscillospiraceae bacterium
CGCCCACGAATACAAGCATTATTCCGGAAGCGGAACGGGCCTCAGATCGCTGGTTGACACATATGTTTATCTCAGACGGTTTGAAGGCGCTTTCCGGGAGGATTATATTGCAGATGAATGTGAAAACCTGGGTATTTCAGAGTTTGAAAAGCGGAACCGAAGCCTTTCGATGAAGCTTTTCGGCGGAGAACCCCTGACGGAGACTGACCGTGAGATGCTGGATTATATTTTGTTTTCCGGGACTTTCGGTACGAAGTCAAACCGCGAAAAGAATCTGCTTATAAAAAAGGGCCGCCCGGGTTATCTGGTTTACAGAGCGTTCCCGCCCTACAGATCCATGGCACGGAGGTTCCCTGTTTTGAACTCTGCGCCCGTTCTTTTGCCGGTGTTCTGGATCGTTAGGATATTCAGAGCGTTCATCAAGAATCCCGCCGAAATGATGCGCCGTATAAAAGGCGCCTTTAAGAATAAAAAATAAGGGGCTGCAGCGAAATACAAAAACGCTGCAGCTCCTTTAATCTGTTGCGGTATTCAGTTTCCGCCGGATATAGCAGCAGGGCGGTCATTCCGCGATACGGACCATTTTGCGATCTCCGGGGATGAACCGGATGCGGACTCTCTGTCCCTCGGCATAGGGCACGTATCCCGTAAGAGCCATGGGGCTTTCAACAAGCTCCCCGGTATCGTCCCTGTATTCGACATAGGTCGTAAAGGAGGACGATGCGGTTTCGGGGTCCCAGTGCTCTTCGATCCGGGAGACAACGGCGTCGGTTTCGATCCCTTCCCGGTCAATCTTCTTTGCTTTTTTAAGAGTAATGTACGCCTTTAATGCAAAGATTCCGACAAAAACAAACCCGATGATCCACGAAAAGTTTTTTGTTAAAAATTCTTTCATTGTATTCCTCCTGTTAATGAGTCCTTCCTGCAATCAGTTTTGTTCCGGAGCGGACCGCAGGGCAGGGGCCTTACCGATGACGTGTGGGCGCTGCCCGGCAAAACCTTTCGAACGTCAGACAATCCAGTTTTTGCAGACGTCTACCCAGGAATCAAAGCCCGAGTACTTTTCCAGCTCAGGTATCGTCAGCTCAATGGCGCTGTTGCTGCTTCCGCAGGCGGGGAAAACCGTTGTAAACCGCTTGAGTGACTCATCAAGACAGACGGTCACGCCTTCGTTTATGCCGAAGGGACAGACTCCGCCCACCGCGTGGCCGATCATGGCTTCCGCCTCGTCGGGGGTGAGCATTTTCGCCTTTGCCCCGAACCGCGCCTTGTACTTTGCATTGTCGATCTTGGCGTCACCTGCCGTGACGATGAGTATGGGACGTCCGTTTACAAGAAACGACAGAGTCTTGGCAATGCGGCATGGTTCGCAGCCAAGTGCCTGCGCTGCCAGCTCCACTGTGGCGCTGGACATATCGAGTTCCATTACCCGATCGGCAATCCCGAATCCAGAGAAGTACTCCCTTACTCTTTCAATAGCCATAACGATCTCCCGTAAAACAGTATGTAATCATACTACATCATCCGTTCAACAAAATCAAACAGTTTTTCTCGGGGCAAGGGAAATTTTCCTTTTCTTCCAATGAACATAGTCGGTTCTGAGTTGACGGTGAAAGGGAATGGGGATATACTATATAAAAGCAAACAAAGCATGCCGGAGACAGAGTATTAATTCGAATAACAGGAGATAAAAATATGCAGTTCACAGTTAAAGAGGTCGCCGCAATGGTGGACCACACCAATCTGAAGGCCTATGCCACAAAAGCGGATTTTGAAAAGCTTTGCAATGAGGCTGTGGAGTACGGTTTCAAGTCCGTGGCGATAAACACTTATCCCGTGAAGCTCTGCAGGGGGCTGCTTGCCGGGTCGGAGGTCCTGACCGGCGCCGCCATCAGCTTCCCCCTGGGGCAGACCACAATTGAGACTAAGGTCGCGGAGGCGGAGAACGCCATCAAGGACGGCTGTCAGGAGTTCGACTACGTGCTGAACGTGGGGAAGCTCAGAGAGCACGATTACGGCTACATCGAGGAAGAAATGAGCCGAATGACCGCGGCGGCAAGGAAGGCGGGCATCTGCTGCAAGGTCATCTTTGAGACCTGCTATCTCACCGATGAGGAGATCATCGAGGCGGCAAAGATAGCGTCACGGGTAAAGCCCAATTTCGTCAAGACAAGCACGGGCTTCGGCACGGCAGGCGCGAAGCCGGAGCATGTGGCCCTTATGAGGAAGTACGCCGGGCCTGACGTGGAAGTGAAGGCCGCGGGGGGCATAAGAAGCTGGGAGGCGGCAAAAGCCATGATCGAGGCGGGAGCGACACGCCTCGGCACATCCAGCGGCATTAAGATCATCGAGGAGATGAAGGCCGCGGGGCTGGAATAAGGAGACAGATATGGAAAAGGTCAGAGTATGCCTCATCGGCTGCGGCAGAGCGGGGATGATCCACGCCAGAGGCTATGCGGGGAGCATCAGGGAGGCGGAGCTTATTGCCCTCTGCGATCCTTTTGAGGATAATCTCAGAGCCGCGGCAAGTGAGCTCAGCGTAAAGTATACATACACCGACTACCGGGAGGTTATGGCGAATCCGGAGATCGACGCCGTCGTTGTCGTTACCCCCACCCAGTTCCACAGGGAGGTCGTCAACGCCGCGGCAAAGGCAAAAAAGCACGTTTTCTGCGAAAAGCCCATGGCATCCACCGCCGAAGAGTGCGACGAGATGATCGCGGCCTGCCGGGCAAACGGCGTAAAGCTCCAGCTCGGCTTTATGCGCCGGTTCGACAGGAACTTCCGCCGCGGCAAAGAGCTTCTCGATTCCGGGGCGGTGGGTCAGGTCACCCTGATAAAATCCAATACCTACGGCCCGAGTCACCCAAAAGAGTGGATGTACGACGTGCGGAGGAATTACGGCCCCATCGGTGAAGTCAACAGTCACGACTTTGACACTCTGCGCTGGTACGCCGGCAGTGAGGTGAGGATGATTCACGCCGTGGGGCACAATTTCAGAAGCCCCGAGGTCGCTGACCGCTATCCCGATTATTACGATACCTGCTCCGTTCTTCTGGAGTTTGAAAACGGCGTTGTGGGCTCCATCACCGGCGCCCAGTACGTCACCTACGGCTACGACTCCCGGGCGGAGATCCTCGGCACCGACGGTATCATAAAGGTGGGCGCTCAGGAGACGAACTCGGTGCAGGCGGTGACCCGGGACGGGAAAATCACAGCCGACTCCGTGGATTCCTGGCGCACGCTGTTTCGTGATGCTTACGTGGAGGAGGATCGGGCCTTCATCCGCAGCATAATCAATGACACGGAGCCGGAGGTGACGGGTCACGACGGCAAGATGGCCCTTGTTCTGGTGCAGGAGGGGCTGCGCTCAATTCTGGAAAAGCGGCCGATAATGATAAATAACGACCGGGAGGGGGACGATGATGAAAGCGATACAGCTTCTTGAGAAAGACAGAATCGAACTCAGGGATGTGCCTGTCCCGGAGATCGGACCCGATGAAATGCTTATCCGGGTCCGGGCAGCGTCTATTTGCGGCACCGATGTCCGCATGTGGAAAAACGGCTATAAGAACGTTTCACCGGAGAATCCCCTGACCATGGGCCATGAGTTTGCCGGGGACATTGCGAAGCTGGGCGGGAATGTCACCGGATACAGTGTGGGTCAGCGGGTGGCGGTGGCGCCGAACTACGGCTGCGGCACCTGCGATCTCTGCGCCTCCGGCAACACGCACCTGTGCGAGACCTACGATGCCTTCGGCGTCACGGTGGACGGGGGCTTCGCGGAGTATGTGAAGATACCCGCCGCCGCCATACGGCAGGGAAATATCTCCCCCATGGACGACGACATTACATATCAGGAGGCGGCGCTTCTGGAACCTCTGTCCTGCGTATATAACGGGCAGCTTCTTATCGGCGTCCGCCCCGGCGACGACGTGCTGGTCATCGGTCTCGGCCCTATCGGGCTTATGCATATCATGACGGCAAAGCTCTTCGGAGCGGGAAAGATATTCGTAAACGATCTGTCCAAAGAGCGGACGGACAAGGCAGCGGAGCTGTTCCCCGACGTCATTCCCATCTGCGGCGATGTAAAGAAGGGACTGGCGGCCTGCGGGCAGAAGGGTGTGGACCTCTGCATCATTGCCGCTCCCGCGCCCACGGCTCAGGCGGAGTCACCGGAGTACATGAATATGAACGGCAGACTGCTGTTTTTCGGGGGACTTCCCAAGGGACGGGAGATAGTCCCCATAAACACGAACCTCATCCATTACAGGCAGCTTCGCATACAGGGCTGCACCAAGCAGAGCATTTCCGAGTACAGGATCTGCGAAAAGCTGGTAAACGACAAGCGCATACCTCTCGGCCTTATCATGTCCGACACTTACGCTCCCGAGGAATTTGAAACCGCTTTCGCAAACGCGGCGGCGGCAAAGGGACTTAAGCACGTATTCGTTTTTGAGGAATAAAACCATGAAAAAAGAACTGTTTATGGCTGTTGACCTGGGAACAAGCTTTATAAAGACCGGCGTCTACGACCTCGACGGCTGCTGCATTGCCGTGGTGAAGGAAGCAGTGAAAAGCGAGCAGCCCGCCCCGGATGTGTTTATCCAGCACGGGGAGGACATATACGATTCCGTTCTGCGCTGTCTCCGTAAGGCGGCGGAGCAGACAGGTGACATGGCCTCCGATATCGAGGCCATAGCCTTCACCGGTCAGATGGCGGGGTTCATGGGCGTGGGAGAAAAATGGGAGGACGTGACCGGCTGGTCCTGCTCCATCGACACCAGGTACACGCCCTACGCGAAGCGCCAGACGGCTGAGTACGCCGAGGATTTCCTCATGATTTCCGGCACCAACAGCCCCCTGTTTTCCGCGAAATACGATTGGTTTTGCGGGGAGTTCCCGGAGGAGGCAAAGCGTATACGCAAGTATCTGATGCTGAACGGCTATGTCATCGGAAAGCTGGGCGCAATGTCTCTTGAGGAAGCGGTAATAGACGGGTCGCTCCTTACATGGACAGGACTTGCCGACGTGAAGGGTCGGAAATGGTCGGAAAAGATATGCGGCGAGCTGGGTATACCGTCAGGGTATCTGCCAAGGATCGTCTCCTCTTCCGATGTCGTTGCCCGCCTGTCACCGGAAGCTGCCGGGCTCACTGGGCTGAGATCCGGTATCCCATTGGTGGCAGGAGCGGGGGACAAGATCGCCGGCTGTGTAGGCGCGGGGAACCTCAAATACGGCGGCATGCTGTTTGAGGCGGCGTCCTTCGGCGCGGTGAGCTGTATGGTGGATGACTTCCGGCCCGACCGGGATGTGCGCCATTTCGACATTCTGAACGGCGCAGAGCCCGGCGACCTTTACGCTCACTATTATATGCCCGGCTCCGGCATCACACAGGAGTGGTTTATAAACCGGTTTTACCGCCGGGAGGGAGAAGACCTCGGCTCGGCCTACAGGCGCATGGACGACGCTGTAGGCGAAATAAGCCCCGGCAGCGACGGACTGGTTGCTGTGGGTATGCTGGGGGGCACGGTGATGCCATTTGACGGCGATCTCCGCGGCGTGTTTTTGGGCCATAGCTGGTCCCACCGGCCGGAGCACTTTTACAGGGCGCTGACTGAGAGCTTCGCCTTCGCCCTGTCCACAGCCATCGACAGGATCGACGATCTCTATCCGGAGTACCGTGACCGTGAGAAGATACGGGTCATCGGCGGGGGCGTTCACTCGCCGAACAGCATTCAGATCTACGCCGACGTGATCGGTAAAGCCATGGAAACGGTCAGCCGGGACGACGCCGCGCTGTGGGGAGCGTGTATCTTGGCTGCGAAGGGCGTGGGACTGGTGGACGACGTTGCGGCGTTTTCCGACAGGCACGTTGTTCCTCAGCGGCTGTTCATCCCCGACAGGCGAAACGGGGATATATATTCCAAACTTAAAGAACAGTACAATCACTATTCAACGGCGCTGTCGCCGCTCTGCCGGGACAGGCTGAATAAATAAAGGGAGGAAAGAATAATGGAAGCATTAAAGGCAAAGGTTGTGCCTCTCAGATTCAAGGAGGCAAATGACCGTGAGGTGGGCGAGTATTTTGACCAGCTCACGAAGCTCAACGAGATCTACGGCGGCGTAGCGGAATTCAAGGACACTGTCCTTGTGGGAGACCCTATCCCCGAGTGCGACGCCATCGTATTTCCCCAGATGATCGGGGCAGGCTACCATTATAAGGAGGCTCTCCGGGACTATGACAAGCCCATAGTCGTCATCACTTCACAGTTCGGAACGGTGGACATGTGGGACTGGGAGCTTATAA
>JAFRUW010000236.1 GCA_017438675.1 Oscillospiraceae bacterium
CGGCTTTCCTGTATTTTTTCCGTGATACATGCTCCCGGGAAAAATGTGATTTAACTCTGTTTCGCCGCTGCGGCGGCGAAATTCTGCGAAGCTTTTTCTCGTAATCTTTGTTTGTCTATATTCTGAAACGCCGCCCGGGGAATCGGGCGGCGTTTTTTATATGCAACTTGTAGCGGCGGGCCTCTGCGCCCGCCCTATTGTCTCATTTCTCCCCGATCACATTCACCGGGAAATCCGATGTGAAGCCCTCCGAAATGCCCGGAGTTATGTAAACCTGGCTGTCCTCGGTCATCAGGACCATGTCGAAATCCGCGCCGTACTGCCGCCAAAAATCGACGGATCGGTCAAGGCCCATTACGTAGCAGGCCGTGGAGAGCGCATCTGCCAGTATTCCGCTTTTCGACACTATTGTCACGGAAACAAGCCCGTTATCGGCGGAATACCCCGTCTTCGGGTCTAAAATGTGGTGGTATTTTTTGCCGTCCTCGGTGAAGTAACGCTCGTAGGCCCCGGATGTAACCACCGCCCTGTCGTCGGTTTCAACAATTCCCAGGTAGTTGTTTTCGTTGGGTCTGAACGGGTTCTTTATGGCGCACCGCCAGGGCGTGCCGTCGGCCTTTTTGCCGTAAAACTGAACGTTGCCCCCCAGAGAGATGGTGCCGTTTTCCACGCCGTATTCCCGGAATATCTCCTTCAGCCTGTCGGAGGCATATCCCTTTGCGATGCCGCCAAGATCGATGCCCTGACCGTCACTGAGGACGATTCTGCCGGTCTTGGGACTGTAATCCACCTTGTCGCTGCCGGTCAGCTCCAGCGCCTCCGCCAGCTCATCGGGGGCGGGCACCTTGAATTCCCCGTCGGTGAAGTCCCACAGCTCCATCAGCGGGTAGACGGTTATGTCGAAGGCCCCGTCGGTGGTTTCATATATCTCCAGCGCCTTCTGCACCATCGCCATGCTGTCGCTGCTGAGGACACCGCTGCCCGTGTGGTTGAGTATCGTGATCTCGCTGTCCTGCCTCCCGGTGGAAAGCAGCTTGTCGAGCCGCCTGATCTCCACCTCCGCCGCGTCCAGCGCCTCCTCCGTATTCTCGCCGGTACATGTCAGGTTCATGACTGTGTCCATGGCGAAAATGTCCCGGTTGGCAGTCCGCTTCAGGCCGTACCTTGCGCATCCCGTCAGGATCAGCAGGACCATCAGCAGGAGTAATATCCGTTTTTTCACTCTTTTCCTCCTCCGCTCTTAAATATTCCCTCAAGCCTCCCGCACAGAAGCCCGCCCAGAAGACCGATCACCGCGCCTGAGGCGATACCGGTGAACCACAGTATGAGCAGGTACCACGCCAGGGACCTTGTGCCCAAAAGCGCCATGGCCGTGAGGATCTGGCCGATGTTGTGGGCGACGCCTCCGGCTGTGCTTACGGCGACTATGCCGAACCGCCCGGTTTTTTTAAGGAGGATCATCACAAGGCCGCTGAGGAGTCCCCCCGCCAGGCTGTAGGCAAGGCTTACCCCGGTCCCGAACAGGACGGACACGAGGATTATACGCAAAATGTTTATAAAAACGGCGCTTTTTGCGTCCATCAGGTACAGCGCCGCCAGCACCACAAGATTTGTGATGCCCAGCTTCATCCCCGGCACGGCGAAAAACGCCGGTATCCGGGCCTCAAGATAGCTGAGGATCAGCGCCAGGGCGATAAGCAGGCCGTATAACGCAATTCTCTTCGTCTTCATACCGTCACCTCAGCCGCTCACTGCGTCCGCCTCACCGGGCGCGCCCACTATCTCCACTACGACCTCATGGGGCAGGCACACCACCGACTGCCCCGCCCGGGAAATCCTTCCCATGTTCACGCAGAGCCTGTCGGGGCAGTCCGCCTCTTCGATCCAGGCCTTGCCGTTTTCGATCCGCAGGAGGTTCCGCCCGCCGTCCGCGCCTTCGATCTCATATGCCACCGTGTCACGTAGGCTGAAGGTTCTGACCGCTTCTCCGGAGACACGCACCTCAACGACAGCGCCTTTCGCCTGTGTGAGAAACAGCAGTGCGGCGATGATAAGCCCCGCAAGGAGCAATCCCGCAATGAGCAATATGTCGGCGCGATGCTTTTTAAAAATGCCCTTCATCCCCGTCACCGCCTGTGTCCTTCTTTCTGTCTTGCCGGAAAAATCATTCCTGTCATTATATTGTACTGTTTCCGTCCTTTTGTCAAGGGTTCCCGGAAAGTCAAAATAAAAAATGACCCTTTCCGAAACGAAAAGGGTCATTCATGATGTGCGGATTCAGATTACTTTACGATATGGAGAGCGATGGTCAGCACCGCGAAGACGATGGCGACATACTTTGTAGCCTTGGCAAGACGTGCGTCCAAGCCCTTGGACTTGTTCTTGCTGAGGAAAGTGTCAGCGCCGCCGGCGATAGCGCCGGAGAGGCCTGCCTTCTTACCGGACTGGAACAGAACGATAAGAACGAGAGCGATGCAAACTATAAGCTGAATTATCTGGAGAGCCAATACCAAAGTGATCATTCCTTTCAAAATTATCAAAAACAGAATATTTAAATATTCGTTTGCAGTCAGTATAAAAGATGATAACACATTCCGCCGATATTTGCAACAGTTTTTTTCCCGAATTCTTGAAAAAAAATCAGTTTGGGTTTACAATGTCCTCGATCATTTAAACGGAGGCTGAAAAATGTATTTTGACACACATGCCCACTAC